>CAIUDO010000161.1 GCA_903897935.1 uncultured Pseudomonadota bacterium | reverse complement strand
GGTGTCGGTGTCGGTATCGGCGTCTTCGTTGCCGACCTCGACCTGGACGGAGGCTTCGACGGGCTGCGACTCACCCTCGATGAACCCCTGGCCGGTGATCGTGTAGATTCCGTCCGCGACCGTGGTGGTGTCCCAGCTGGCCGAGTACGCGGGGCCGGCGCCTTGCCCGAGGATCGTGGTGTCGGCGTAGATCACGATGGTCTCGAAGTCGCCGCTGGCGGCGACGGTCACCGTTCCAGAGAGCGTTCCGACGGGGACCTCCAGCGCGAGCGTAGGATCTTCCTTGCTACCACAGCCTGCCAACGCGAGCAGGAGCGCGACCTTCGGCATGATGAGCTTGTTCCGGGTCTGACGGGGATGGGCGCCCGACACCGTGCGGGCGACGCATCTTGCCCCGACCGCCACGCACCCGCAACATCTGTCGACGGCGCCGCGATCGTGGGCCGCGACCGTCAGGAAGCGCGAATCCGCCCGCGGTTGAGGGCGGCGTCGATCTGGGAACGCACGTGGTCGCTCGTCCACGCCGGGACGACCTCGGCCAAGAAGCGCGCCGCCGCGGCAGGGTCGGCAGGCAGGCCGCGGAGGTTCGCCTTGGCGGCGCGATATGCGTCGGCGGGGTGCTTGCCGACCCGGGTGAGCCACGCGGTCGCAGCCGCGACCGGATCGTCGGCGAGCGCGTCGACCAGGCCGCGCTCGTGGGCCTCCTGCGGGGAGAACAATCCAGCACCGAGCAGCACTTCGGTGTGGTGACGCGGTGGGATCCGATGCGTCACGACGTGCCAGACGTTGGGCGGGAACCGCAGGCCGATCGCCACCTCGTTCAGCCCGATCCGGCCGCGCCCCGGCGCCGCCACGCGGTGATCGCAGCACGCGGCGACCACGCAGCCGCCCGCGATCGCGTGCCCGTTGACCGCGGCGGCCGTCGGACCCGGGTAGGTCCACAGCGTGGCCACCATCGCCTCGAGCTGCGTGAGGAAGGTGGACATCCCGTCGTTGTCGAGGCGACCGACCTCGCGCAGGTCGAGGCCGGCCGAGAACGCGTCGCCGGCGCCGGTCAGCAGCCACGGGCCGCCCCCAGCGCGGCCGGCCTCGGCGATCAGGAACGCGAGCATCTCGGATCCAAGTGCGTTCTTTCCCGGGCCGTCCAGGGTCGTGACGTGCATGGCTACGCTCCGTGACGGTGCGGTGGTAGCGCAGGCGGGAGCCGGATACAAACGGAGGGATCGTCTTATGGAGCCCGCCTTGGCCATCGCATTCTCAAACCATGCCTCATTCCTCGGATCCACGCGTAGCGCGCGCGTACTCGCGGTGGCCGGCGCGCTCGTCACCGCGCTCGCGTGCAACGGCTCGCCCATCAAGCCGAGCACGACCACCGAGA
The DNA here is from genome assembly GCA_903897935.1 of uncultured Pseudomonadota bacterium. Classification (GTDB taxonomy): domain Bacteria; phylum Myxococcota_A; class UBA796; order UBA796; genus CAIUDO01. The sequence continues at coordinate 3,864 of CAIUDO010000161.1, read as the reverse complement.
CGGGCCCCACCACGACTGGTCCCACCTCCGAGTCGGACTCCGACGGCGACGGGTGGACGATCGCCGCCGGCGACTGTGACGACACGAACCCGCTGGTGAACCCGTCCGCGGTCGAGGTCTCGTGCGACTCCCTCGACAACGACTGCAAGGACGGCGACGTCGAAGACGCCGATGGTGACGGCTTCGCTTGCGTGGAGGTCGGCGGCGGCGACTGCGACGACGGCGACAGCACGGCGTATCCGGGCGCGTCCGACCTCTGCTACGACGGGCGCGACACCGACTGCGGCGGCGGCGACGACTACGACTGCGACCGCGACGGGTACCCGTCTGCGGACTACGGCGGCAACGACTGCGACGACACCGAGGGCGAGGTGCACGCCAAGGCCACCGAGGTGTGTTGGGACGGCCTCGACAACGACTGCGATCCGGTCACCCCGGACTGCGACTGCGACGGCGACGGCTACGAGGCGTCGCAGTGCGGCGGCCCCGACTGCGAAGACACGGACCTGACCATCCACCCGGGCGCCGAAGACGTCTGCTACGACGGCCTCGACGCCGACTGCGGCGGTGAAGACGACGCCGACTGCGATGGCGACGGGTACGGATCGGCCGACCTCGGCGGCGACGACTGCGACGACGTCGACCCGCTCGTCAACCCCGGCGCGTTCGACGTCTGCCACGACGACATCGACAACGACTGCGACGCCACCACCGGCGACTGCGACTGCGACGGCGACTCGTTCTCCGACGTCTCGTGCGGCGGGTCCGACTGCGACGACTCCGAGGCCACCGCGTACCCGGGCGCGCTCGACAACATCGCCGACGACATCGACAACGACTGTGACGGTGTGGTCGACGAAGACGCCTACTGCAACGTGTACTTCCCGCTCTCGAACGGCCCTTCGGCCGAGTGGACGTACCAGACCGAGGCGTGGGACGGGTACGCGTACACCGAGACGGTGACGATCTCAGCGTGGTCCGCGGGCAGCGGCACCGGCACGCTGAGCCGTTCGTTCGCCGGTCCCCTCGCGTTCACCGTCGACGAAGAGGTGAAGTGCATCGCCGGGACGGTGTCGCAGACGGGCGTTACCGCCGATCACCCCACGTACGCGGGCACCGCGTCGTACTCGCGCGCCCGCACCCTGCTGCAGCCGGCGGCCTCCCTCGTCCCCGGCGCCACGTGGACGTACAATTACGACGCGACGGTGCTGGGCCTGATCACGGCGTGGTCCGCGTCGGGCACCTACCGCGTGGTCGGCACCTCGACGGTCTCGGTTGGGGCTGGCACGTTCGACGCCGTGGTGGTCGAGAACGACTACCAGGTGACCGACTCGTTCTACGGTGACTACGAAGGTTCCGGCGTGATCACGCTGTACTACGTCGAGAAGCTCGGGCTCGTTTACGCCGAGGACCGCTCGGACGCCGGGACGATCCGCGAGGTTCGCGAGCTCACGTCGTACTCCGGCTTCTACCCCTGATCCAGCCCGCGGCGGCGCGCCACCAGGGCGCGCACCGCGGGTCGGTCACGAGCGCCATGTGGCCTGGGTCGAACCCGAGCCCGCTCCCGCGCCCGACCACCCACGACGTCGCGCCCGGCACCGGGTCCACGAACCGCCGCGCGCAGTGGGGGCGCGCCTCCGGGTAGTCGCCCGCTCCGGCCACCGAGAGCGTCGGCGTCGTCACGGTGGGCAGCGCCGCCGCCCAGTCGAAGCCGTCGCGCGACGTCCACGCGTCGGTGCGCCAGAACCGCGCGAGGTCGTCGACGTAGCCGACCGCCTCGTCCGCGGTCCCGAGGCCGAGGCGGCGCGCCGGGAACCGCCCACCCGCGTGGGCCAGCGTCGAGAACACCGCCATCGTCGCGCTCTTTCGGAGCCGAATCGCCCGCTCGGGCTCGTGGCTGGGGCGCCAGATGTTCGCGCCGACGAGCACCAGGCCGGCGACGGTGACGCGCCGCTCCCCGACCGCGGCCAGCGCGACGTGGCCTCCGAGCGAGTGCCCGACGACGACCACGGGTCGCCCCGCCCGCTCCGCGACCGTGTCGACCAGCGCAGGCAGGTCCCGCCGCACCAGGTCGTCGTAGGTCCACGCGCGGATCGGCGCGCTGCCGCGACCTCGGAGGTCGGCGCGCCACACGTCGACGCCCTCGGCGGCGAGCGTCGCGCCGAGACCGGCGCCGCGGTGGTCCATCGTGCGGCTGTCGACAAACATCGCGTGAAGCAGCAGGACCGCGGGCGACGACGAGCCGCCGCCGTGGCGCCACGCGGTGAGCGTCAGGCCGTCGGAGGTGACGGCGGGGTGCGGCGCCCACTGCGAGGCCGCGCGCTCGGACCGCATGCGCGCCTCAGACGCCGAGCAGCGTGGCGAGGCGGCGGAGGCCCAGGTCGGCGAGCGCGGCGTGGCCCGAGTTCACCGCGAGCACCCGCCCGAACAGGTCGGGGTGCTTGCCGAGCTGCCGCACGACGTGGCGCGCGAGGGTGCGGTGCCGGATGCCCCACAAGATGATCTCGGTCAACAGGGTCTGGTCGCGGGTCAGGCGCGCGCGGCCGGACGCGTACGGGGCGAGCGCGGCCCGGTCGAGGCGGCCCGCCGTCAACGCGCCGTGCAGCACGTCAGCGGCGAGCTCGGCGGTCACCAACGCGAGGCTCATGCCCTCACCCGTGATCGCGTCGACGAAGCCGGCTGCGTCGCCGACCAGCAGCGCGCGATCGGCGATCACCCCGGAGACCTCGCGGCGGAGCGGCCCGACGAGGCCCGCCTCCCCTACCGGCGACGCGCCGTCGAGCAGCGCGGCCACTGGGGGGCACGCCTCGATCATGCGGGCCAACGCGGCGTCGAGGCCGTCGCCGCCGAGATCCTCCTTGGCGCACAGCGCCGCGAGGTTCACCTCCCCTGGCCCCGTCGGGGTGACGTACAGCTCGACGCGATCGGAGGCGTACACCGCGACGTGCACGCCCTCGGAGCGTCCGGCCGCCAGCCGGAAGTGGTTGCGCAGCCCATAACGACGCGACGCCGTCGAGGTCGCCGCGAGGCCGAGCTGCTTTCGCACGAGCGATCCTCGGCCGTCGGCGCCGACGATGGCGCGCGCGCGCACCGGTCCGTCGTCGGTCGCGACGGTCACCCCGGCCGTGTCCGTCGTGAAGCTGCGCAGCGACGCCCCCAGCCGAAGGTCGACGCCAGCGGTCTCGGCGCAGCGCTGCGCGAACGCGGCGTCCAGGTGGCGGCGCCGGACCCCCAGGCCAAAACCTTCGGGGAACCGACCGATCGCGGAGGTGTCGCCGATGTGCCACGCGATGCCTTCGAACCGACGCGCGCCGCTCTGCAGCACGGGGCCGAGCATGCCGAGCGCGGCGAGCTGCGCGACCCCGTGCGGCATCAGGCCTTCGCCGCACACCTTCTCCCGCGGGTACCGGCCGCGCTCCAGCACGACGACGGAGCGGCCGTGGCGCGCGAGGCGCAGGGCGACCGCGCAGCCCGCGACGCCCCCGCCGACGATGACGGCGTCTACCTGCTCCATCGCCCCTGACGCCCCCCGACGCCGCATAGCCCGCGCGCCCGCGGCAGGCGCCACCGGATGCGGTTACCGGGGCGGATGTCCACGACCGTACGCATCGTGTCTCGGCGAGAGGACCTCGCCGGCGTCGTGTCCGCGGTGGTGGTCGGGCGCGCGCATCGCTTGCTCGATCCCTCCGTCGCGGCCATCTTCCCCCACCCTGCCTGGTCGGACATGGTCCGCACCGGCGATCCCGGCGACGGCGGGCGCGTCGCGTGGGCCTGGACCGGCGCGAGCCCGAGCCGCATCGGGGTGGCCGTGCTGCCCGAGCTGTGCTCGCGGCACAACCCGCCGAGCCGGGCCTGGGCGATCCC
>CAIUDO010000160.1 GCA_903897935.1 uncultured Pseudomonadota bacterium | reverse complement strand
ACGGCGCACCGTCGCCGATCGCGTTGTACGGGATCAAGTTCAGGTGCGCCCGGAACCCCTTCACGCGCGCCGCCAGCGCGTGCGCGTGGGCGTCGCTGTCGTTGACGCCCTCGAGCAGCGTGTAGGCGAAGGTGAGGATGCGGTCGGCGCGCTGCTCGTAGGCGCGCGCCGCCGCCAACACCTCGTCCAACGGGTACTTCTTGGCGATCGGGACGATCTTCGCCCGCGTCTCGTCGTCGGGGGCGTGCAGGCTCACCGCGAGGTGCACGCCCGGGTTCGCCTCGGTCAACGCCACCATCCCGGGGACCACCCCGACCGTCGACACCGTGATCGGCTTGAACCCGAGGCGCCCGAGCGTCGGCTCGCCGATGTGCCGGATCGCCCGAAGCACGTTCGCGAAGTTGTGCAGCGGCTCGCCCATGCCCATGAACACGAGCCGCTTGAGCCGCCGGCCGCGCGCCGCCGCCAGCGCGCCCAAGTGCAAGAACTGCCAGACGATCTCCTCGACCGTCAGGTCGCGCTCCAGGCCGCCCCGCGTCGACGCGCAGAACCGGCACCCCATCGCGCACCCGACCTGCGACGATACGCAGCACCACGCCTCGCCCGCCCGCAGCGACGGCATCAGCACGCTCTCGACGACGCCTCCGCGCGCGAGGGTAGAGATCACCCGCACCGTGCCGTCTTCGGCCTCGATCGTCTGCGACACCGACGCCGCCGGCGCGAGCGGGTCGCGAGCGAACCGCTCGCTCGTGCGCTTCGGCAGCTCGAGCCCGGTGAGGTCCGGGACGCCAAAACCATCGTAAAACCGACGCAGCAGCGCGTGCGCGTGCGGCGGCGCGACCGCGAGCTCCGCGGCCAGGGTGTCTCGATCGAATCCTGCGAGGTCCATGGCGGCGTCGTATCTTCAGCGCGCCGGTTCGGTCAGGTCATGGAGCGCGAATGAACGAGCAGTGGTCGCCCCCTTCAGGTCCGACGACGTCGCCGGATCCACCTGCGGGGCCCGACGTTCACACGCGCCTGGCGCTGGTCATGCTCATGGCCGGCGTGCTGCTGCTCGGCTCGATGGTCGTCATCACCGGCCTCGGCGGCGTGATGCTGTCCGTGTTGCCCGTGCCGCGCGCGCCCGGTGAGCCGGAAGGGTGGCAGATCGGGCTCATCGGCATCGCAGAAGCGCTGATGTTCTTCATGTTGTTGCTGCCGTATGGCGCGGCGGTGGTCGGCGTCTTGCGGCGGCGCCCGTGGGGCCAGTACCTCGGCGCGGCGTGCTTCGGGCTGTGGAGCGTCACCTGCCTCGCGCCGTTCGGCGTCTACGGCGTGTGGGCGCTGATGCGGTCCGACAGCCAGCGCTACTTCACGCGCTGATCCGCGCCGCGCCCCTCGCGCCCGCGGCGCGCAGGGCGGGCTCCACGGTGTAAACGGACGTATCCCGCGATTCCCGGCCGCGTCGGGCTCGTGTGGTACGGTGCGTGCCTCCGGAGGGGCCCATGCTCCGTTCTACCTTCGCCGCGCTCGCGGCCGCCGTCGGGTCGCTGCTCGTCGTCGCGCCCGCCCACGCCTCCTGCACCTTGCCGTCCTCGAGCTACACGGTCACGAAGACCTTCGTCGACTCGCCCGGCGTGGGCAGCACGTCGATGACGATCGCCTACGACGGCTCGAACTACTGGACGTCGTCGGGCGGCAGCTCCAGCGGCACCCGGCTCGGCAGGTTCACGACCGGTGGCTCGTGGGTGAGCGGGTACGCGGCAGGGCGCGACTTCCGCTCCGTGTTCACCAAGGGCGACGGGATCGCGCCCATCTACCAGCGCGAGTACAACGACCGGCTCATCGACGTGATGTCGTCGCCCGGCGTGTTCTCGGGGTCGGTCACGCTGAGCGGCGGCTCGCTCGACGCGCAGTCGGCCGTGGTGTGGGACGACATCAACGACCAGTTCGTCGCGCAGTACAACGGGCGCGTAGACGTCTGGAACGGATCCGGCACGTGGGTGAAGTCGGTCAGTCTCTCGGGATACTCGGGGGCTGAGCTCACCTATCCGCAGAATCGTGGCGTCGCCGCGGTCGGCGGCTGCTACATCACGTACTACGGCCAGACGATCAGCTTGTGGAACTCGTCCGGCGTGCGTGAAGACACGGCTACGCTGGTCGGCGCCGGGACCGGCTTCGACAGCTACTTCTCGTTCTCCTACGCCGACGGCATGTTCTGGGTCATCGACTCGGCGTACGGCACCTGGCGCGGCTACGACGTCGGCACGGTCGGGTGCGTCGACGCCGACGGCGACGGGCACTCCTCGATGGTGTGCGGCGGCGACGACTGCAACGACAGCCTGGCGACGGTGTACCCAGGCGCGCCCGAGGTGTGCGACAGCCTCGACAACGACTGTGACGGATCGGTCGACGAAGGCGCCGGCTGCTGCGACGACGGCGACGGCGACGGCTTCGACGCGTCGTACTGCGGCGGCACCGACTGCAACGACAGCAACCCGTCCGTTTACCCTGGGGCCACCGAGGCCTGCAACGGCGCCGACGACGACTGCGACGGCCTGCTCGACGAAGGGCTGGCGTTCACCTACTACTTCCGTGACACCGACCTCGACGGGTTCGGCAACCCCGACGCGGTGCTGCTCGCGTGCGCGCCGCCCGCTGGGTACGTCGCGAACGACGACGACTGCGACGACTTCGACCGCGACGTGTACCCGGGCGCGCCCGAGGTGTGCGACGACGTCGACAACGACTGCGACGGCCGGATCGACGACGCCGACCCGGACCTCGACCCGACGAGCGGGACCACCTGGTACAACGACGGCGACGGCGACGGGTACGGCGACCCGAGCAGCTACGTGGTGGCGTGTGACCCGCCGCCGGGCGACGTGGCGGACGGCAGCGACTGCGACGACGCGGACCCGTCGGTGAACCCGGGCGCGGTCGAGGTGTGCAGCGGGATCGACGAAGACTGTGACGGATTGGTGGACGACGCGGACCTGTCGGTGGACCCGACGACGTTCAACCCGTGGTACGCGGACGCGGACGTCGACGGGTACGGCGACGCCGGGGTGGTGACGTGGTCGTGCGACCCGCCGGTGGGCAGCATCGCCGACAACGCCGATTGTGACGACACGAACGGGTCGATCAACCCGTCGGCGAGCGAGGTGTGTGACGGCCTCGACAACGACTGCGACGCCCTGACGGACGACGCGGACCCGAGCCTGGACGCGTCGACGCGGTCGGACTGGCACCCGGACGGCGACGGGGACGGGTACGGATCGTCGGTGGTGACGGTGGCGGCGTGCGCGTCGCCGGTGGGTCACCTCGCGGACAACACGGACTGCAACGACGGGAACCCGGCGATCAACCCGGCGGCGTCGGAGGTGTGCAACGGGATCGACGACGACTGCGACGCGCTGGTAGACGACGCGGACGCCGACGTGGACGCGTCGACGGGGGCGTCGTGGTACGCCGACGCCGACGGCGACAGCTACGGCGACCCCGCGGTGGTGGTGGAGGCCTGCGCGCCCGGCGCCGGTGAGGTCGCCGACGGCAGCGACTGCGACGACGGGAACGCGGGCGTGAACCCCGGCGCGACCGAGGTGTGCAACGGCTACGACGACGACTGCGACGCGCTGATCGACGACAGCGACCCGTCGGTGGACGAGGGGTCGGGCGCCACCTGGTACAGTGACGTCGACGGGGACGGGTACGGGGACCTCGGGGCGGCGTTCGCGTCGTGTACGCCGCCGTCGGGCACGGTGGGCGACGCGACGGACTGCGACGACCGCGACGCGGCGGTGAACCCGGGCGCGACCGAGGTCTGCAACGGGTACGACGACGACTGTGACCTGTTGGTGGACGACGCGGACGACAGCGTGGACGCGTCGACGTTCGGCTCGTTCTACGTCGACGCGGACGGCGACGGCTACGGCGACGCGGGGGCGACGGTGGCGTCGTGCGGGCCGCTGCCGGGCTCGGTGGGCGACGCGACGGACTGCGACGACGGCGACGCGGACATCAACCCGTCGGCGGACGAGGTGTGCAACGGCTTCGACGACGACTGCGACGAGCTGATCGACGACGCGGACGACAGCGTGGACGGGACGACGTTCTCGGAGTGGCACGCGGACGCGGACGGCGACGGGTACGGGGACCCGGTGGTGTTCGTGATGTCGTGCAACCCTGGTTCTGGGTACGTGTCGGATGACACCGACTGCAACGACGCCGACCTGCTGGTGCGGCCGGGCGGTACTGAGGCGTGCAACGACGTCGACGACGACTGCGACGGGATCGTAGACGAGGACGTGTCGTACGTGTCGTGGTGGCTGGACGGGGATGGCGACGGGTTCGGGGACCCGACGGTGGCGATGGTCGACTGCGCGCCGGCGGACGGGTTCTTGGACAACAACCTGGACTGCGACGACTTCGACGCGCTGGTGAACCCGAACGCGCTCGAGGTGTGCAACGGGTACGACGACGACTGCGACACGCTGGTGGACGACGCGGACGACAGCGTGGACGCGTCGACCGGGGTGGCGCTGCACGCGGACTCGGACGGGGACAGCTACGGCGACGCGGCGAGCACGACGTACGCGTGCGCGCCGGGCGGGGGCCTGACGGCGGACGGCAGCGACTGCGACGACGCCGACGGGACGATCTACCCAGGCGCGGCCGAGGTGTGCGATGGGGTGGACGAAGACTGCGACGGGCTGATCGACGACGGGGCGACGGACGCTGCGGTCTGGTACGCCGACAGCGACGGCGACAGCTACGGCGACCCGCTGGTGCCGGGCGCGGCGTGCGCGGCGCCGGACGGGTACGTTGGCGACTTCACGGACTGCGACGACGCCGACCCGGCGACGTACCCGGGCGCGCCCGAGGTGGCGTACGACGGGATCGACCAGGACTGTGACGGGTTCGACTCGGATGACCTGGACGGCGACGGGTACAGCGGGTGGTCGGCGGGCGGCACGGACTGCGTAGACCGCGACGACGGGATCTACCCGGGTGCGCCCGAGGTGGAGAACGGGATCGACGACGACTGCGACGGGGTGGTGGACGAAGGCACGGACGGGTCCGACGACGACGGTGACGGGTTCACCGAGCACGGCGGGGACTGCGACGACGCGGATGGGGGCGTGAATCCGGCGGCGGACGAGGCGTGCGACGGGGTGGACGAAGACTGCGACGGCGTGGTGGACGAGGGCACGACCTGCTTCGACGACGACGGCGACGGGTACGCGGAAGAAGGCGGGGACTGCGTCGACGGGGACGCCGGCGTGTACCCGGGCGGCAAGGAGATCCCAGACAACGGGATCGACGACGACTGCGACGGGGTGGTAGACGCCGGCGCGGTGGACGCGGACGGGGACGGGTACAGCGAAGCGGGCGGGGACTGCGACGAAGGCCGCGGGGACGTACACCCCGGGGCGCCGGAGCTGGAAGACGGCCGCGACAACGACTGCGACGGGCTCGTGGACGAAGGCACGGACGCCTACGACGACGACGGCGACGGGTTCAGCGAGGGCGACGGGGACTGCGACGACGACCGTACGACGACGTACCCGGGGGCGCCGGAGGTGCTGGGCAACGGGATCGACGACGACTGCGACGGCCTGGTGGACGAAGGCACCGACGGCTACGACGACGACGACGACGGGTACAGCGAAGACGCGGGAGATTGCGACGACGGTGACCCGACGATCTACCCAGGGGCCCCCGAGACCGCGAACGGCCGCGACGACGACTGTGACGGGGTAGCGGACGAAGGCACGTCGGACGTGGACAGCGACGGGGTGTCGGTGGAGCAGGGGGACTGCGACGACTTCGACGGGTGGGTGAACCCGCAGGCGTCTGAGCTGTGCGACGGGGTGGACAACGACTGTGACGGTCAGGCGGACGAAGACTGCGGAGTCGAGGATGAGACGGGCCTGACGGCAGACACCGGGGAGGGGGACAGCAAGGGCTGCGGCTGCGCGACCGGCGGCGGGTCGGGCGTCGGCGCCGGGGTGCTGTTCCTGATCGCCGCCCTCGCGCGGCGCCGGGCGGCGTGACGCCGGGGGCGCTCTCGCTGCTGGTCGCGGCGGCGTCGGCGCAAGAGGCGCCGGCCCGAACCCGGCGTCGAAGGCGGAGGCCTTCAACGCGCAGAGCGTCGTACGCGCAGAGCGTCGTCGCGTTCAACGGAGGCCAGTCCGAAGACCCTTTGGTGGACGACGGGTGGTGGACGTCGGCGGAGATGTTGTCGCTCGACCTGCGCGGGACGCAGCTCGTGGTGGTCTCCGCGTGTGACACCGGGGGCGGGGGCGTGATCGGGGCGGAGGGCGTGGTGGGGCCGCGGCGGGCGCTGTCGCTCGCGGGCGCCGAGTCGGTGGTGACCGCGCCGTGGAGGATCGGAGATCGGCCTACCGCCGCGTTGATGGACGAGCTGTACCGCGAGGCGATGGCGACGCACGGGGTGCCGCCGGCGGTGGCGCTCCAGCGGGCCCAAGTCGCGCGGCTCGAGTCGCTCCGGCGGCGGCTCGGCGACGCGCGCCCGAGCGAGTGGGCGGCGTTCGTGGCGAACGGTCGGTGGTGGTAGCGGCCGCGCGTGGGCTACGGCCCCTCGACGGCGCCGATGTCGCAGCGGGGGATGCCGTCGCCGTCGCCGTCGGCGGGGCGTGGGGCGCCGCGCTGGTCCTCGGGGAGGCACTGTGCGTCCACGCCTGCGTCGCGCGCCGGGCTGGTGGGGAGCAGCGGGAGGATGGGTGTGCCACCGGGGGGCGTGAACAACCTCCCGAGCCTGGGAGCGAGGGGCACGGCACGGGTGCCGGCGAGGTCTGAGGCGGAGAGGCCCACACACCCGTCCCCCTCGCCGAGCAGGTTGCCGCCGAGCGAGGATACGGCGCCCGAACAGTCGGCGGGTACCCCGGCGGCGTCGGTGTTCTGCGCGAACAGGGAGTTGGTGACCTCGACGGTGCTGGAGGGGTGGGCGTACAAGCCTGCCATCGCGCCGGGCGTCAGGTCGGTGGTGGTGTTGCCCACCAGGGTCACGCCGTTGAGGGTCGCTACGGACTCGTCCAACTGGATCGCGCCCAGGCCGTCGCCGACGACGTTGCCGACGATGGTCACGTTGGTGAGGTCCATCGTCGACCTCGATTGCGAAATGGCGGCGTCCCCGACGTTCCCCACGAAAGAGGT
>CAIUDO010000159.1 GCA_903897935.1 uncultured Pseudomonadota bacterium | reverse complement strand
CGCGCTCGACCCCGCGCAGGACGTGTTCGACATGGCGGCGCTGCAGTGGGCGGTGCAGCAGGCGGGCCCAACGGCGGTGTGGATCTTGGGCGGCGGGGTCCCCAAGAACTACACGCTGCAAGGAGAGCCGACGCTCTCGCAGATCTTCGAGCTGGACGCGCGCGGCTTCGACGTCGACGTGCAGTTCTGCGTGGACCCGGTCGACAACGGCGCGTTGTCGTCGTGCCCGGCGGGCGAGGGCCACACGTGGGGCAAGGTCAGCGCCGAATGCGTGGAGACGTCGTCGGTGTACGCGCACGTCGACGTCACGGCGGCGCTCCCGCTGGTCACGTCGGCGCTGTTGGGCGCGGTCCCCGCTCGGTCCCCGCGCCGGTTGCTCGACCACATGCTCGCCGCGCGGTCGGCGCTGTCGGAGTCGGTGTTGGCGCGTAAAGACGCGCTGCTCGCCGACGGGTCCTGAACCAGGAGGTCGCTGTGTCCCCCTCACTCGTGCCGTGGTCGCACCTCGACGAAGCCCTCGCCGCCGACGGTGCGCACGACGCCGTCGTGCTCGTGTTCTCCGAGGTGTCCGCGGTCCCGGATCCGCTGGTCGGCGTGGTCCAGGCCCGGGTCGCCGTCGACAAGCGGGCGTCTGCCGAGGTCACGGTGGGGCCGGCGCCCGGCCTGCCCGGAGGCCGCCTGGTCATGGCGCCGTTCGGGGCGTTGTCCGGTGACTTCGACGACGTGCGCAGCATCGGCGAGGCGGCGGCCGCCGGGGTGGCGCGCGCGCGCGACGCTGGGGCGACGCGGCCGCTGATGGTGCTGGTCGGCGCCGCGGCGTGGCCGTCTTCGGAGGCGGTGGCGTTGCTGGGCGCGCTCGGCGCTCTGTGGGCCCCCCTCGAGGCGCGTGAGGCGCTCGGGGACGCCGACGTGGAGCCGGTCCAAGCGCTCGGGTTCGTGGTCCCCCAGGGGGGGCCGTCGTTGGCGCGCTGGGTGGCGGCGGTGGAGGAGGGGCGGCGGCTCGCGCGTGACCTGGGCGGCAGCGATCCCGAGCGAATGGCGCCGCCGCGCATGGCCGATCTGTGTGTGGAGCGGCTCGCGCCTGCTGGGGTTGGCGTCGAGATCGTGTCAGATTCGGCGGTGCTCGCTGCCGAGTATCCCCTGCTCGCCGCTGTCGGGCGGGCCGCCCAGGGGGTCCCGCGGCACCAGGCGCGGGTGATTCGGCTCTCGTGGCGCCCCGAGGGGCAGGTCACGCACACGTTGTTGTTCGCCGGCAAGGGCCTGTCGTACGACACCGGGGGCCTCGACCTGAAGGTCGGCGGTCACATGGCGGGCATGTCGCGCGACAAGTGCGGGGCGGGCGCCGTCGCGGGGTTCGTGTTGGCGGCGGCGCGCCTTTGTGTGCCGGGGCTGGCGATCGAAGCGGAGATCGGCGCGGTCCGCAACAGCATCGGCGCCGACGCGTTCGCGACCGACGAGATCATCCGCTGCCACGCGGGCGTGCGGGTGCGCATCGGCAACACCGACGCCGAGGGGCGGCTCGTGCTCGCCGACCTGTTGTCGCACTTGCGGGAGCGGGCGAAGGGTGCGGTCCACCCCCGGATCTTCTCGATCGCGACGCTGACGGGCCACGCGGCCCGCGCGGTGGGACCGTACACGATCGCGCTGGACAACGGTCCGGCCGAGCAGCTCGGGATCGCGGCGGATCTCGAGCGGATCGGGGATCAGTGGGGGGACCCGTTCGTGGTCAGTCGGTTGCGCCGCGAGGACTTCACGTTCGTGGCGCCGCGGACCCGCGCCGACGACGTGTTGTCGTGCAACAACGCGCCGTCGTCGGTCACGGCGCGGGGGCACCAGTTCCCGATGGCGTTCCTCGTCATCGCGTCCGGGTTGTCGGCGCACGGCAAGGGCAGCGCGGCGCCGTTGCCGTTCACGCACATCGACATCGCGGGCAGCGGGGTGGTCGGCGGGGACTGGCAGCACGGCGCGCCGACGGCGGCGCCGGTGGTGGCGCTCGCCGGGCGGTGGTTGGTCGGCGGCTGAGGCGCTACCGGTCGATCGCCCACATCCCGACCTCGATCGTGCCCGCTCGGAACGACGTGAGCCGCGTGGCCCGCTTGGACACCAGGCGCGCTCGCGACGCGTCCGGGCACAAGAAGATCATGCGCCACCCCGGCGACCGCTCCAGCAGCCGCGCGAGCCGGTGGTATGCGCCCTCGACGTCGCCGCCGAGGCGCCCGCCCCATGGCGGGTTGGTGGCGATCAAGCCGGGACCCGCTGGCAGCTCGAGCGCGTCGACGTCGGTGTGCAGCCACGCCACGCGCACGCGCGCGCGGCCAGCGTTCTCCTTGGCGTGCCCCAACGGCGCCTCGTCGCGGTCGGCGCCCAACAGAAACGGGCTCGCGCCCGACGGCGTGGGCGGGCGCGGCCGGGCGGTCGCGAGCGCGGGCCACTCCTCGTACGCGTACCGGCGCGTGCCCGGCGGCAAGCCGGCGGCGATCCGCGCCGCTTCGATGACGATCGTCCCGCTGCCGCACATCGGGTCGACCAGCGGCTCGTCGCCGTCGTAGCCGGCCGCGACGAGCATCGACGCCGCGATGTGCTCGCGTAAGGGCGCCATCCCCCCGGCGGGCCGCCATCCCCGCTTGTACAACGGCTCTCCGCCGACCTCGAGCGAGAGCTGCACCGTGTCCCCGTCGACCCGCACGAGCAGGCGCTGCTCGAGCTTCGGCCACTCCTTGAGCGCGCGGGGTTTGCCCCGCAGGGCGTCCTTGAGCGCGTTCTCGACCTTCTTGGCGACGATGTCGCGGCGGCCGGCGAGGCGGCCGTGCAGGACCGCGTCGACGTCGACGCGGGCGCGAGGGTCCAGCAGCTCACCCCACTGGGTGGTGCGCACGAGGCGGGCGAGCTCGTCGAGGTTGGCGACGCGCCCGTCGGCCACGCGCAACAGCACGTGGGCGGCGGTGCGCAGGCGTGCCGCGAGCGCGGCGCCGTCGGCGAGGGGCAGCTTCGTGGTGAGGCCGGCGTCGGTCACGTTGGCGTCGACGCCAAGATCGTCCAGCTCCTTCCTGACGACCGGCTCGAGGCCCGGCGCGGTGGTGATGAGGAACGAGCGGGTCGGGGTCATCGGGGATCCTGTGGGCGTTCGGTCGGTCCGCCAGGATACCGGCGAGCGCGCGGATCAACAAACCGAGCACGGCGGGCGAGGCCGTGCGTGGAGGGCATCGATGTCGGCCGCGGTGTGGGCCAGCGTGGCGCTCGGGGCGCCGCTCGGTTGGACCGTCGACGTGACGGCGGGCGCGCCGCAGCACCGCCCGGTCCAGGCGTCGCTCGCCGATCGGTGCCGCCAGGACCCACCCACGGGCGCCGCGACGCACCACGGCTTGCCGGTCGAGGGCCTCGCCGCCGCCGCGGTGATCTACGGCAAGAAGAGCGGTCGCTCGACGTGGGGCCACGCGTCGGTGCGGGTGCTGCTGTGCGTCGGCGGGTGGCCGCTCGACGTCGAGTACGAGGCGTACCGGTTCGGCCCTGAGCTGGTCACGGTCATGGCGGTGGACCACCCCGGCCGGGCGTGGCTGTGGGACGACCCGTCGCGGTTCGACGGCGATCTGACCCTGCTCCGGAACCAAGGCACGGTCGACCGGGCGTTCTACGCGACGAGCCTCGCGCGGAATCGGGAGCTCTACGAGCTGTGGCTCGACTGGACGCCCACGCAGGTGGAGGGGCTGTTCTTCGCGCTCGAAGCGGCGCTGTCCGAGCAGGAGGATGCGTTCACGGCCGGCGAGCACCCCGAGTACCGCTACCAGCCGCTCGGGCACAACTGCACGTGGCCGCTGAAGTTCGGGGCGAGCGCGTGCCGGTCGCCGATGCCGTTCGCGCACCTGCGCGCGCTGGAGGAGCAGGCGGCGCTGCGGGTGATCCTGCCGTCGGGGCACCTGCTGGCGCGCCCCGAGGTGGTGCACGGGGCGGTGATCCCGAGGCCTCACCCCGTCTTGCGGCGCCCGAGGTCAGCGGGCTCGATCGCCGCGGCGCCAGCGGGGCTCGAGCCCGTCGTGGTCTCTTGGCTGCTCGCGCGGGAGAGGGTCGTCGCTGATACGCCCTGACCGGCCCGTCACGGGAGCTCGACCTGCGCCACGGCGTCGATCGCCGACGCCGAGCGCCCGACCTCCACCGTCCACGCTCCGGTGCGGCGAACCCACCCGCTCGCCTCGTACACCTCGAATGATCCCGGGGGGACCGTCATGGTCAGCGTCGTCGTGGCCCCGGCGGCGAGCTCGGCCTGGGCGAACGCACCAAGCGCGCGGCGTGGGCGGGTCGGGTCGTCCTGCGTGGGGCCGACGTACACCTGGATCGTCTCGATCCCGTCGCGATCTCCGGTGTTCGTGACGTCGACCGTGACGCGCACGCCGTCATCCGAGACGACCACCTCGGGATCCCCGACCACGAACGTCGTGTACGACAGCCCGTGCCCGAACGGGAACAACGCGGCGACCCCGGTGCGGTCCAGGTGGCGGTAGCCGTGGAACGCGTCGTAGGTCACGGTGAGCGAGACGTTGTCGAACGGGGGGAGATCCGCTTCTTCCACCGGAAAGGTGACGGGTAGGCGGCCGCTCGGGTTGTCGTCGCCGTACAGCAGGCGGGCGATCGCCGAGCCCCCACGGGCGCCCGGGTACCAGGCCATCAGCGCCGCTTCGACGTCGGTGCGCCACGGCATCGTGAGCGCCGATCCCCCATACAACACGACGACGACGCGGTCGTGGCGCGCGGTGACGTCTGCGATCGTGGCGAGGTCGTCGTCGCGCAGCGCGAGCGACGCGCGGTCGCCGGACGCGAGCAGGCCCTCCCCTTCGTCCTCCGAGGTCAGTCCGGCGACCACGACCACCACGTCGGCAGCGCTCAGATCGGCGGCCGCCAGCGCGTCGACCGCCACCAGCGACACGTCCCGGGCGCCGGCGAGGTCGCGCAGCCCCTCCCACGCGGTGACGACGTCTGGGGCGTCGACCGCGCTCGACCCGAGGTCGCCGATGTTCTCGACGTCCGCGATCCGTCCGGTGACGACGACGCGCTCGGTGGGCGCGATCGGCAGGGCGCCGCCGTCGTTGTAGAGCAGCACGCTGCCCCGGAGCGCGACCAGCTCGGCGAGATCGAGGTGGGCGTCGGTGAGCCGCTGCGACGGGTCGAGCGCCTCCGGCACGACGTGATCCAGCCCGAAGCAGCGCTTGGTCCGCAGCACGCGCCGCACCGCGGCCGCGACGACCGCGGGGTGCACCCGGCCGTCTTCGACCGCCTCCCGGAGGAGGTCGCCGTAGACCTTGCCGTACGGCATCTCGACGTCGAGGCCGGCGTGGGCGGCACCTTCGGTGGTCTCGGTCGCCAGCACCCAATCCGACACGACGATGCCCGGGTAGCCCCATTGGTCGCGCAGGATCTGCGTGAGCAAGGGGTGGCTCTCGGAAGCGGGCGGACCGTTGACGTGGTTGTACGCCGCCATCACCGCGGCGGCTTTGGCGACGATCGTGCGGAAGTGCGGGAGGTAGACCTCGTGCAGCGGCGCGTCGTCGATGCGTACGTCGACGTCGAAGCGGGTGTCTTCGATGGAGTTCACCGCGAAGTGCTTGACCTGGGCGAGCACGACGCGCTGGGCGCCGGTGACGAACGCGGACCCCATCGCGCCCAGCAGCGCAGGATCTTCGCCGTAGGTCTCCTGGGCGCGGCCCCACCGGGGGTGTCGGAGCACGTTGACGGTAGGGGCGAGCAGCATGTTGACGCCGGCCGCGGCGGCCTCGACGCCGATCGCTTCGCCGACCTGAGCCTCCAACGCCGGGTCCCAGGTGGCGCCGCGCGCGGCGGCGACGGGGAACGCGGTGGCGGGGCCGCTGGCGCTGTGGGCGCCCCGCGGGCCGTCCATCATGCGAAAGCCGGGGATGTCGTGCACTTCGTCGTCCGGGGTGTCCCAGCGCCCGGCGGCGTTGGGCAAGAGCTGGTTGCCCGACAGCTGCGCGACCTGCTCGTCGAGGGTCATGGTGGGCAGCAGGCCGTCGATCCACGCCTCGACCTCGGCGCTGTCGGCGCGGCACCACGGCTCGAGGCCGAGCGGCGTGTCCGCGGGGGCGGTCGCCGGGTCCGGAGCGCACGCGAAGAGGGCCCACAACCACATGGGCGCAGTCTACCGGAGGTGGCGGCGTGGGCGTGGGGGAATGTGGGCGCGGGGGCGACCTGATTCGGGAGCGCCAGATGGGGCGAAGGAGCGGCCGATCCCGGCACCCCCGAACGTGGGGTCAGGTCGATCACTTTCGAGATCGGCCCCCAAGCAACGGAGCAACGCCAGGTATCCGTCCGAAACGGAGCTCCGTCGAAAGTGATCGACCTGACCCCGAAATGGGTGGGTGGCCGCAGTGGTGGATCAACGCGGGCTCTCGGACGGGGCTCCACCAGGGCGAATGTGATCGACCCCGATCAGGCTCGGGGGCATCGGGGCGAGGTGGCTCAGAGCCGCCCGCGGACCCCGGCGAGCACCGTACGCGGCGCCGACGGGAACGCCCCCTCTGGCCGCCACGACTCCACCACGACCGTGCCCAGCAGGTTCGTCGCCGTGCCGTACACGTCCACGTGCGGACCCAAGTGGCCGGTGACCGACACGTCCAGGGTGACGATCCCAGGCAGCTCCTCGTCCGCGATCGGCGTCTGACCAGCTACATCGCGCATCGCGCTCCGCCCGGCCAGCGACGCCTCGACGCCCAGCGGCACCGAGTCCAGCCCCAACGACGCCGCCCCCTGGTGCGTCGGGACGTAGGGCAGCGCGTCGCCCACCGCTACGTCGCCCCACTGCGGGAACTCCGACGCGAACGCGTCGCGGAACACCGCGCGGGTGAAGGTCCACGTGGCCGAGCCCCGCAGGTCCACGCGCCGCGGCAGGTGCACCGTCTGCCCGAGCGACGTCTCCACGCCGTACACCCAGGCTTCACCAGCGCCGTATTGCAGGCCGATCGCGTCGTCTTCGCAGCCGCTCGACAGCGTGCACAAGCCCACGAGGTTCTGGTACGCGCTGAAGAACCCGAACGCTTCGAGCCGCGTCTCCGCCGGCCGAGCCCGCAGCCCGAGCTCGAAGTTCCACGCGACCTCCGGCGACGCCGTCGGGTCCGCTTCGGGGGCGGCAGGCGAGAAGCCTCGGTGAACGCCGGCGATGAGGTCCAGTGCGTCCGCCGCCCCGATGAGCGCTCCGAACCCGGGCAGCACGACCGCGCGCAGGTTCGGGTCGGTCGGGCCGGTGACGGCGTCGCGCACGGTGGTCCGGATCGTCTCGACGCGCACGCCGGGCACGAGGTCGGCGACGCCGATCGTGAGCACATCGTGGGCGTGCGCCGCGACGGCGAGGGCGGTGCTGTGGGTGTCCAGCGTGGTGACGGTCGGGCTGTCGTCGCGCACCAACGCGCCGCCCGTCATCATCCACGACGCCTCGGTGTGGTTGCGATCGACGACGTCGCCGTGCAGGCGGACCCCGAGCTCGAGCTCGTTGCGCACGGCGCCGCCGCCCTGCAGGAACGTCGCCGTGGTCGCCAGCCCGGCGTTGGTGTAGCGGCGGTCGTTGGCCCCGCGGACGATCGCCTGGTCGGGCGTGGCGCTGTCCTCCTCGCCCCGCAGGATCGCCAGGTACACCGCGCTGGTCCCGGTCGGATCGGGGTCGTTGAGGAGGGCGTGCAGGTCGACGTCCGAGGCGAAGCCGTTGACCTTGTCCCACAGGCGCGACAGCGTCTGGCCGTACGCGACGGTGCGCAGCCGGACGCCCTCGGGGCCGCGCGCGTCCCAAGCGAGGGACGCCTGCCCGCGCTCCCACCGCATCGTGTCGAGCGCGCTGGCGTCGTAGCGGCGGTACGGATCGGCGTAAAAGTCGGCCGCCGACAGCCCGAGGTACGTCTCGCGCGAGCGCTCGCGGCCGCCGCTCACCTTGAGCGTGACCGTGTGCCCGACCGACCCGACCGGCGGGCCGAGGCGCGCCGTGATCATGGCGTCTTGCCGCTGAAAGCCGGTTGGTCCTCCGTTGTCGAGCTCCTTGAACCCAGTCGACGACAAGTGGGCGACCTCGGCGAGCACGCCGCCGCGCTCCCCGCCGACCCCCGCGTAGGTGTGGGCGCGCAGCGTGCCCCAGGTGCCGCCCGCGACGTCTCCGGCCGCTTCGACGCCGTCATCCGGGACGGCCCGGGTGCGCAGGTTGATGGCGCCGCCGATCGTCTGCGGGCCGTGCCGGATGCTTGCGGCGCCCTTGATGACCTCGACGCCGACCATGCGCTGCACGAGCGGGAAGTAGTACGCCGCCGGCGCGGCGTACGGCGCCGGCGCGAGCGGGATGCCGTCCTCCATCAGCAAGATGCGCGCGCTGCGATCCGAGGACCCGCCGCGCATGCCGATGTTCGGCCGCAGCCCGAACCCGTCCTCGGTGCGGGCGTACACGCCGGGTACACCGGCGAGCACCCGCTGGATGTCGTCGTACGCGTGGCGCTCGAGCGCTTCTTCGTCGATGACGTGCGCGGAGCCAGCGATGCGCGGCGTGCCGTCGTCCTCTACGACGACGATCTCGACGTCCTGAGCGCGGGCGACCCCCGGGATGAGCCCCAACAACGCCGCGAACGGCCGCAGCCCGCGCAACGGGCCCACCAGCGCGTCGACGAGGCGGCCGGGGTCGTGGTTGCGGTCGGCGGGGGCGAGGCCGAGCTGCGGCGGGGCCTCGGGCGCGGCCGCCCACGACCCGCCGAGCTGGTCCCACACCGCGAGCCAGGTGCCGTAGTTGTGCTGCTGCGTCGCTGGGTCCCGCGCGTGGTGCAGCTGGTGCTGCGCGGGCGACAGCAGCACCCGCTCCAGCGGGCCCCAGCGCCACCAGACGTGGCTGTGGCGCAGGTTCCCGGAGACCGCGTTGAAGAGGAGCCCGATCCCGTGCACCCCGAGCAGCGTCCACTCGGCGGCTGCCCCGCGCGCCCACCAGAAGAAGCCGCCCGCGAGCAAGCCCGACACGAGGACGCCGCGCGCGCCCATGATCACCGACTCTACCGGGTGAACCCGGTGAAAGGTGATGGGGGTGAGCACCTCCGCCGAGTGGTGGACCTGGTGGAACGCCCACAGGGCCCCGACGCGGTGCATCAGCCGGTGAACAGCATACCGACTGGCATCCCACGCGACGAACAGCGTGATCGTGTACACGGCCGACAAGACGGCAGGGGACCACGACGGCGGATCGGGCGCTCCCACCCAGCGATCCAGCGTCGACACGACCACGACGGCGAGCGACCAGGTCAGCGCCGCGCCCGGAACCAGCCCGAGCCACTCGAAGACCTGCGAGACCAGCAACAAGCGCGCGTCGAGGCGAGCGGACGGGCTACGCCAGGGGGCCCGCCAGCCGTCGAGCGCGGCGCGCCAGGTTCGCCCGCGCGCGCGCTCCACCACGAGGCCGATGACGACCGCCAGCGCGAGCAGGGGCACGAACGTGCGGCTCCCTGCGTGCGTGAACGGCCCATGCAGCCACGCGAGGTCCTGCCAACTCACCCAGCACCCTCCGGCACTTGCAGCGCGAGCGCGGCGGCGACGTCGACCCGCAGCGTCTCGTTGAGGGCGCGCAACGACGCGTGCAGCGCCTCGATGTCGTCGGGGGACGCGCTCCCGTACGGATCGGCGATCGCGCCCGCGGCGGCGGCCGCGTCGTCGAACTGGGCGAGCACCTCGGCGGACAGCGCACCTTCGCCGATGTCCTCCAGCACGTCGTCGAAGCCGCGCCCGGTCGCGCCGGTGAACACGTCGCGCCCGGCCTCGAGGTTCTTCTGCACCGCCAGCGCGGACAGCCCGGACAGCGGGAGCTCACCGGCGCAGGCGTCACCCGCCGAGCACGCCTCCCCAGCGTGCCACCCGACCTTCTTGTCCTCGACGACCGTATCCAGGTAGAACAACGCATCGAAGATGGCGTTCAAGGCCTCGATCGGCGTGACGAACGGCGAGCTCACCTCCCCGGCGTACTGCAGGGCGCCCGCGAAGTTGCCGTCGTCGGGCGACCACGCCGCGTAGACGTCGTCGATGTCGCCCTTGATGCGCGCCGCCATCGACTCCGCGAACGCCGCGCGGTTCTGGACGACGCCGTCCGGGCCGAGGTCTTCCCAGTCGCCCTCTTGGTTGATGTCGGCGTCGGCGCCGCAGTCGTTCTCGAGGTCGTCGTAGAGCACGTGCTCGAGCGCGTCGTACCCGAACACGTCCGTCAGGTTGTCGTCGTAGAAGCCGACGCTCCCCCAGTTCGCCTCCACCGTCTCTTCGTCGACCCGGCACCCGCTGACGAACGGCCACGAGTAGATGTGGTCCCGCATGTCGAGGCCGCCGATCGCGGCGTACGAGGGCCCGAGCGGGCCGACCTGCATCAGCTCGACCTTCTCCCAGGCGAGCATGGCGTCGACGAACGCGTCTTGCGCGTCTCCCTGGGTGATCTCGGTGGCGGCGCCGACGAGCTGGGCGGCTTCGGACCACTCGCGGCCCGCGATGCGCAGCAACTCCGCCGCGTCTCCCGCTTCGATGAGCGCGGGCTCGAGCACGAGCGGCCAGAAGTCGCTGATCGGGCCCGAGACGTCGACGACGACCTCTTCTTCTGCGGCCTCTTTCTTACAGCCGACGGCCAGGACGCTGACCACGAGGAGCCCAGCCGACCAACCACCCGCCTTGTACATCGTTCCCTCCAGAAGAGACGCTGCGCGACCGCTACGCATCACCATGTGCCCACCGGCTCGCCACCGGATCACGTTTCGCGGAGGGGTTAATGAAACTGACTTTCAGTTTCCACGCCTAACGCGCCGTCGGCGCCCCGCAAGGGGCGATCTTCCGTCGTCGGGGCGGGGACGCCGCCGTTGTGCAGGCGCTTCGGTGACGATCACTTGACGCGGCGGCCCGCGATGAACACGCCCGTGACCGCGACGTCCGGGAGGTCGGCCGGGTCGACCGACAGCGGATCGGCGTCCAGCAGCACGAGATCGGCCGCGCAGCCGACGTCGAGGCAGCCGAGCTCGCCGACCCGACCGACCGCGGCGGCTCCGCCCTCGGTGTACGCCCGCAGCGCGTCGACGGCGGGGATGGCGCGCTCGCCGACCCCCGACGTGGCGGCCCACATCGTCGCGATGCCGTCGGCGGACGGCCAGACTGGGAAGTCGGTGCCGAGCGCCACCGGCACGCCCGCGGCGACGAGGCCCGCGAAGTCGTAGGTTCGGTCGAACCTTCCGTCCCCCCAGCTCTCGGCGTGCTCGCCGAAGTCGGCGACGAGCGCGTGCGTGGGCTGCACCGACACGGTGAGCCCGAGCGCGCCGATGCGCATCAGGTCGGGCGGGTCGACCAGCACGGCGTGCTCGAGGGTGTGCGGCTGCGACAGGCCGCCGCGCTCGGCTTCGACGGCCTCGAGCGCGTCGAGGGCCGCTTGCACCG
Organism: uncultured Pseudomonadota bacterium; assembly: GCA_903897935.1. Classification (GTDB taxonomy): domain Bacteria; phylum Myxococcota_A; class UBA796; order UBA796; genus CAIUDO01. The sequence continues at coordinate 3,750 of CAIUDO010000159.1, read as the reverse complement.
CCGCGTCTCCGTTGGCGTGCATCTTCATGGGATACCCGCCCTCTTCGGCCGCGCGCACGAACGCGACGAGCTCGTCGGGGTCGAAGTAGTGGCTGCCGTAGTTGTCGGTGGTGCCGACCTGCGGCTCGAGCGACCAGCCTTCGCCGGTGCCCATCGAGCCGTCGACCCAGATCTTCACGCCGGAGAACCGCACCAGCTCGCCCTCGTACGCGGCGCGCACCTCGTCGACGCGCGCGAGGTCGTCGAGCGAGAGCGCCGCGAGGTACCAGTTGACGCGCAGATCGAGCGCGCCCGCCGCTTCGAGGTCAGCGTAGATCTGCGGGCGCCCCAGGTCGACGCCGGGCACCGCGAGGATCTCGGACACCGTGGTGACGCCCCAGTCGGTGAACTCGGCGATCTGCTGCTCGAGGTTGGCGCCGACGGCGGCGTCGTCGAACGCAGCGAGCAGGGTCGGGCTCACGAGGTGGATGGCCTCCTCGAGGAACAAGCCGGTCGGTTCGCCCGTCTTCGGGTCGCGCACGATCTCGCCGCCGTCGGGGTCGGGCGTGGACGCCTCGATGCCGGCGGCGCGCATGCCGGCGCTGTTGACGAGCAGGGCGTGCCCGGAGCTGTCGAACAGCGCCACCGGCACGTCAGGCGCCACGGCGTCGAGCAGCCGGCCGTCAGGCCCTTCGGTGAGGGCGAGCACCCAGCCGAACCCGACGACCCACGGGACTTGTGGGTCACCGGCGAGGTACGACGCCACCGAGTTGGTGATCGTGCCCATGTCGCCGACGCCGACCATCACCACCTTGTCGAGTACGAAGCTGCCGGCCAGCAGGTGGGTGTGGGCGTCGTGGAAGCCGGGCACGGCGACCTCGCCGGCGAGGTCCACCACTTCGGTGGCCTTCTTCGCCAGCTTTTCGGCGTCGGCGCCCGTGGCGATCACGGCGCCGTCCCGCACGGCGACCGCGGTGCTGGTGGTGTCGGCGGTCAGGTAGACGGTGCCGCCCTGCACGACGAGGTCGGCGGGGGCGGCGCACGCGAGGAGGTGTAAGGCGAGCATACGGGCCCGATAACCGGGTGCGGGCGGCTCGCGGGAGGCCTTCCGTATGCGGCCCGCCGCTGCATCCATCACGAACTGGCGCTCGCCGATTTCCTCGCGGGCTGATCCGGTTCGGAGCATGGGGTCTGACGGGGTGGTCGATGGTGTCGGCGGAGCACGAGGCGTTGTTGGAGGTGTTGCGGCGTGAACCGGCAGTCATGCGCCCGCTGCTCGAGCGCGTGCTCGGCGGGGTGCAGGAGATCGCGGTTGTCGAGGCCGCGAGCGAGTCGCTCGGTCCGGTCGTCCCGAGCGAGCGGCGCGCGGATCTCGTGCTGATGGTGACCGTCGGCGGGGAGCGTCTGGTGGTCGTGATCGAGGTGCAGCTCCGTCGAGACCCGAGAAGCGCTGGGTCTGGCCGGTGTACCTCACGTCCGCGCGTGATCGGCACCGGGCCGCGGCCGCGTTGGTGGTCGTCGCGTTCGATCCCGCCGTCGCGCGGTGGGCGGCCCGACCGATCCAGCTCGGCCCCCGGGGGTCCGTGGTCCGTCCGCTCGTGGCCGGCCCGGGCGACATCCCGGTCGTGACGGACCCGGACGCGTCGGCAGAGGACCTCGTCATCTCCGCGCTGGCGCACGGTCGCGGCCCCGACGGGCTCATGATCGGCGAGGCGGCGGTAGCCGCCCTCGCGCGGCTCGACGAGGACCGAAGCCGGATCTACACGGACCTCATCTTGTCGGCGCTGGCTCCCGCCGCGCTGCGACCCATGGAGCACCTGATGCAAAACAACTGTGCGTACACGAGCGCGCTGTTCCGGCGCCTCGTCTCCGAAGGGCGCGAAGAAGGACTGCACGAGGGCCGCGAGGAGGGCCGCTCTGCGTTGCGTGCCGGCGTGCTCGCGGTGTTCGACGCGCGCGGCGTCGCCTTGACCGCCGACACGGCCCGCTCGTTCGCAGAGGCCACGCGCGCCGTGTCGTGAGCCCGCGCCCGCATCCATCAAGGACGGTCAGGGCGACAGCGCGCTCAGCGTCGTGTCGAACCGCACGCGCTCGACCGCGCCGCCGTCGAGCACCCGCGCGGTGAGCGTGGGATCGGCCGCGGTGGTGTCGAAGTCGAGCACGATGAACCCGGTGCCGCCGTCCCAGCAGCCCACGAGGTCGCCCCCGGAGCCGCAGCCGGACGGGCTCGCGTAGGCCAGGTTCGATGACGTGAACTCCGGGATGTCGTACCCGACGTCGCGCTCGATCAGGCGGACCTCGCTGCGGTGCACGTCGCCGGACAGCACGACGACGCCGGTGATGCCCTCCGCCGCGATGACGTCGAACAGCAGGTCGCGCTCGGCGGCGTGCGCCTCCCAGGAGTCCCCTTCGTTGCTGGTGTCCGGCGACCACGTCGACCCGCTGACCAGCAGCTTGAACGTGGCGGTCGACGCCCGCAGCTCGTCGAGCAGCCACACGAGCTGCGCCGCGCCGAGCATCGTGGGGTGGTCGGTGTCGGCCGGGTTCTCTCGGTGGTAACGGCCGTCGAGCAAGAAGACGTCGAGGTCGCCGTGGGGCATCCGCGAGAACACCCCGGGCGTATCGGCGGTGCCGAACACCAGGTTGCCGTTGTACTCCTGGAACGCGCGCAGGGCGTTCTCACGCTCCCCGACCGGCCAGGTGTCGGTGTCGGCGCCGTAGCTGTTGTTGTCGACGAAGTCGTGGTCGTCCCACACCGCGACGGTCGGGACCGCCTGGTACAGCGCCGCGCGCTCGGGCCGCTCCCACGACCAGCGCCAGAGGTGCCGCGACGCCCCGAGCACGCCGGTGTTGGCGTAGTGGGCGTCCCCGACCATCAGGAAGAGGTCGGGATCCTGGGCTTGGATGGTCGCGAAGATGGGCTGGGCGTCCTCTTTCGCGCACGACCCGAACGCGATCCGGCGCGTGCCCGCCGCGCCGTCGGGGGGCGCGGTCGAGACCGGGGTCGACGCCGGGTACCGCACGCCGTCCACCTCGACGGCGTAGGTGTAGGTGGTCGACGCGGCGGCGCCGGTCGCGGTCAGGGTGGCCGTGAAGTCGTCGAGCGGCGACGGGTAGGCGATCGCGGCGTCGACCGCGTCCGACAAGTCAGGGTTCAGCCCGGCTTTGAGCACGACGCGCCGGGTCGCGTCGGCGCGGATCTTGACGCTGAACCGGTCGGGGCTGACGCCCCCGAGCATGGGGCCGTTCGTGAGGGTGGCGACCTCGCAGGTGGTGCACGCGGCGTGCAGGCCGAGCGGGTCGACCCACGCGAGGGTCTCGCCGTCGGAGTCGCCGATGAGCACGTCGAGGGCGTCGTTGCAGTAGACGGGCTCCCCGTCGAACCGAAGGTCCAGGCAGACGGGCACCCAGCGGTCCTCGCCGTCGTCGGTGCGCAGGCTGACTTGGGTGACGTCGGCGCGCGCCAGGTCAACGCCTTCGAAGTGCCACACGCCGAGCACGCCCGCTTCGTTGTCGTCCAGGTCGGTGTGGTCGAGCCCGAAGCAGTCGGCTCGGATGTCGGACGGCTCGGTCAGGCACAGCCACTCGGGGGAGTCGGTGCCGTCGTTGGTGCCGGACCCGGTGCGGACGCGGACCGTGAGGGTGCCGATCGTCTCTGGGAACACCGGGGGCCCAGGGTCGACGGCGGGCGTGAGCACGGGCGGGGGCTCGGTGTCGGTGTCGGTGTCGGTGTCGGCGTCGGTGTCGGTGTCCGCGTCGGCGTCGGCGTCG
>CAIUDO010000158.1 GCA_903897935.1 uncultured Pseudomonadota bacterium | reverse complement strand
GGAGCAGAACACGAGCCTCTCGGTGCAGCACCAGCTCGCGCTGCTCGAGCTCGACGGCGGCCTGCTCGAGGCGCCGCCCGAGGGCTACGAGCAGTACGAAGAGTGGCGGCTGTCCCTGGTAGACTGGCAGGTCGTCATGGCGGAGCAGGTGCAAGCGAACGTCGAGGCGGTGCTCGGCGCCCTCGCGGCCGTCGGCGACGCGACCAACTGGCAGATCGACGGCGCGAGCGCAACGACCGAGGTGATCGCGTCCGTGGTCAAGGCGGGCGTCGGCGTCGCGGCGACCGTCGCGCTCAGCCCGGCGGTCGGGTTCTTCGTCGGCTACGTCGTGGGCAAGGTCGTCGACCACATCGCGGCGAACATCGAGAACGGCGCGCAGAACGCGCGGATGGGCGCCTCGGCTGCGATGATGAGCGAGCTCACCGCGGGCGCCACCGAGCAGCTCGCGCCGATCCTGGGCGCCCTCGTCGAGACCGAGCAAGCGTACGCCCTCACCGGCCTCGGCCTCGCCATGGCGGGCGACTTCGAGCAGATGTGGGCCTTGGAGCCAGACTTCGACGCGGTGACGCCGGCCAGCGAGGCCACGCTCACCGCCGCGCTCGCGCAGCAGTGGATCCGGGACAACAGTCAGGCCGCGCACGGCGGCTACATGTTCGACGCCCGGGCCAGCTCGGTCGACGAGGCGACGTGGTGCCGGGTGCAGGCGCTCGCGGGCACCGAGTTCACGTCGGGCCGCTCCGAAGGCGTTGGCGGCACGATCGACAGCGCGTTGCAGGATCAGGTCGCGACCGGGGCCCGCATGGACGAGCAGACCGCGGGGGCGCCGGGCGGCGACGCGGACGGCATGCGCGCGTACCAGGCGTTCGCCGCGGCGCTGAGCAAGTGGCGCGTACGCCAGCGGGACATCGGCGTCGCGACCGGGCGCAACCTCATCGGCGCCACGCAGCGGCTGGGCGACGCCGTCGGCTGGAACGCCGAGGTGCTGGCGAACACGGACTTCGCGGCCGCGCAGCCCGGCCTCGAGCGGATGCTGAAGGTCGACTTCGCGTCGTTGTTCCAGGGCTCGGTGTCCCCGCTCGGTGTGCAAGACGGCTCGTCGGCAGGCGCGGCCGTCGTGCAGGCCCTCGCGTCGAAGAACGTCGGGATCGGCGCGGGGCTGGGGGCGACGGCGCTCAACCTGCTGCTCGACGTGCGCGCTGCGGCGCAGAACGCGGCCGACCGGCGCAACGCGCTGGAGCAGTTCCAGGACAGCTGGGCCGACAGCGTGATGGGCGGGTTCGCGGCGCGCACCGACTGGGCGATGGGGGCGGTCCACGAAGCCGAACAACAGACCGTCGTGTTGGAGCTGGCCGCCGCACGGCTGCTCATGTCGGGCGGCACCGCCCAGCTCTCGGCGCTCGCGCCCACCGACGACGTCATCCCGAGCGTCGCGGAAGCCGACTTCTACCGCGAGCTCGCGACCGTCGCCCTCACGAGCAACCTCGTCGTCTCGGGGCGCGGGATCGACGCCCGCGGCGGCAACCGGGGCGCCGTCGAGGGCCTGCACCGGAGCATGCCGGGGGATCTCGCCCGCAAGAGCGCGGAGACCACCGCCGTCCTCGGCGTGCTCGGGCTCACCTGGAGCGCGGGGCCGCGGCAAGGCGCGCGCTCGAACGACACCGTGGTCGCCGAGGTCGTCAGCAACGAGCAGATCGACAGGCCGATCGGCTCCACCGTGTTCGTGGACATCCAATGGCGCGGCACGTCGGAGGCCGACGTCGCGCCCGACACCATCGTCATCAGCGACCAGCGCGGAGAGATCGAGCGCCTGAACCAGTGGGCGTTCGGCTAACCAACAACAAAACTCGGCCGCCTGGCGGCGGTTCCGCGCGAGGGCTCACCGAGCTACGGTACAGGACAGGTACCAAGGTTCCCGACGTTGCTCACGCTGCCGGTGAACGTCGGGAGTTGGTCCACCAAGGCCGCCACCTCATCTCTGCACAACGCGAAGTTGTTGTGGACCTCGAGGTCGTTCCCAATCAGGGTCAGGGCGTCCAGGCCTCGCAAACTCGCGAGGGAGCCGTTGCGTGCGATACCCAAGTTTCCGCCTATCGATTCGAGCGAGTCGAAGCCGGACAGGTTCGGGAGCGCATCGGAGTCGTGGATGCCCAGGTCTCCTCCGACCGAGGTCAACGAAGCCAAACCGGACAAACTCGAAAGCCCAGCGTTGTGGCCGATGTACATAGACCCACCCACCGAGACGAGGGCGTCGAGCCCCCGCAGGTCCGTCAGCGCGTCGTTGCCGATGATGTCGACATCGTAGAGTGCGGAAGTGAGCGCATCGAGGCCCGACAGCGTCACAAGCGCGTCGTTGTTTTGGACGATGAGATCCGTCGGAATGGTAACCAATCCGCCGAGCCCGGACAAGCTCGTCAGCGACGGGTTACTGCGGATGAGAAGGTACCAATCTACCGAGGTGAGCGCGTCGAGCCCCGAAAGGCTGGTCAGCGACGCGTTGTTCGCGATGTACAACAACCCTTCGTTGACGACGAGCGCGTCGAGGCCGGACAGGCTCACGAGGGATTCGTTGTCCGCAACCCAGACGCCCCACATCACAGAGGAAACCGCGTCCAACCCCGACAGGGTTATCTGTGACGGGCAGTTGGTCACGTCGAGATATCCTCCAACCGCGGACAGGGAGCGGAGCCCTCCGAGGTCACCCAACATGGGGTTGTTGTCGATGTCGAGTGAGCCGTTCAGGGTGGACAGGGAGTCAATACCCGACAGACTGGACAAGCTCGGGTTGTCGCGGATGCGGAGGTCGCGTTCGATGACGGCGAGCGCACCGAGGCCCGACAGGCTCGTCAGTGCACCGCTGTTCGTGATGGTCAACGAGCCATTCAGGACGGACAAGGAATCAAGGCCCGTTAGACGCGACAACCGCGGGTTGTCCACGAGCTCGAGGTCGCCACCGATCGTGGTGAGGGCGCCGAGCCCCGAAAGGCTCGTCAGCGCAGCGTTGTCCCTGACGATGACGCTGCCCTCTACCGCGATGAGGCACGCCAACGAGGCGACGTCAACGGGCGTCGCGGTAGAGAGGTCGAGGTCCTTGCCGAGGGTCCGCTCGCAGTAATGGGTGCAGAGCTGCGTGAAGTTCGCTGAGACGTCTCTGCCCCACCAATCTGCGGCCAGCCACACGTTGGGGTTTCGGTCGTCGCAGTCGTCGTCGGCAGCGAAGCCGTCGCCGTCGAAGTCGTCGTCGGGGGCTTCGGGGTCGCAGTCGTTGTCGACCCCGTCCACCGGCACCTCCACTGCACCAGGGGCTATGGTTGGGTCACCGTCGTCGCAGTCGGTTGGCGCTGGGACGCCGTCTCCGTCGAGGTCGTTGTCTGGCGTGGCGGGGTCGCAGTCGTTGTCGTCCCCGTCGTACACGAACTCTTCTGCGGCAGGCGATGTAGTCGCGTCGGTATCGTCGCAATCGGTCGCGGTAGGGAAGCCGTCACCGTCGAGGTCATCGTCGGGCGTAGCAGGGTCGCAATCGTTGTCTGTACCATCGTAGGCGAGCTCCGCAGCGGCCGGAGAGACCTCTGGATCCTCATCGTCACAATCTGGTCCGGCGACGAAGCCGTCACCGTCCGGGTCTGGGAACGGGGGCCGCGTGACCTCGGTGCCACAGGCCGCGACGACGGACAGCCACAGCGCGTATCGATGCATGAGAGACGGTACGCGGTTCCGGCGTGCATGTCGACAGGTAACGATAACCGAGCTGCGTCAGGCGCCTCCGAAGCGCTCGTCGTAGTCGGCGATGGAGGCTGCGAGCACCTTGGCGGCGTCAGCAGCGCCGTATACGCGCGGAATCGACACCTGCTCACTGCCCTCGCCCGGACGCCACTTGTACGTGAGGAAGTAGTGCCGGAGGCGATCGATGAGGGCGGTCGGAAGGTCCGTGAGCTCACGCGCTTCGCCCCACGCGGGGTCGTGGTCGAGGACGGCGATGATCTTGTCGTCTGCCTCGCCGCGGTCGACCATGAGCAGTCCGCCCACGGGCCGCGCGTGGAGGAGCACATCGGCGCGGTTGATCGGACGCTCGCTGAAGACGCAGATGTCGAGCGGGTCGCCGTCGCCCCGCTCGGTACCGGCGAGCGCAGCGACACGCTGCCCGCAGAAGGTGCGGGGCACGAACCCGTATAACGTCGGCGGCAGGGAGTTACTGGCTTGTGGGCGATCGACACGGAGGTAGCCCGTCTCCTTGTCGATCTCCCACTTCACCGTATCGAACGGGGTGATCTCGATGTATGCGTGCACGAGGTCCGGGACTCGTGGCCGCACGGGGAGCCCATGCCAGGGGTGCGGGCGGTACCGCTCGAAGAACGCTCTCATGCCGACGGCGTAACACCGTCCGTGGAATCGGCCGAAGCGGCGACCAACAAGCGCGGGAGATCCAGCCCGATCCACCTGTTTCGAGGGGCACGCGCTCGGTCGCGCCCTTCCAACCGCGGGCCGCGCTCACGCCGCGCCGATGCCCGAGTCGAGCGCCACCACCGAGCGCCAAAGCGGCGCGCCGACCGAGGTGGCGGAGGCAGACTGCGTGACGCGCGCGTCAGGCCCGCCAGCGACGCCACCATCAGCGCGCGGAGCGCTCGCCCGTCGGCGAGCCAATGCCGGCCGCGCACCCGAGGCTGCGACACGCGCGGCGTCGCGAACCCGCGCCCGGCTCACTTGTGGCGGAAGATCAACCGGCCCTTCGACAGGTCGTACGGGCTGACGGCGACCGTGACCTTGTCGCCGAGCACCACCCGGATGTGGAACCGGCGTAGCTTCCCAGCGAGGTGGGCGTGCACATCGGTGCCCGCCTCGGTCCGCACGAGGAAGTTGCCGCCTGGATACACTTCCTTGATGACGCCCTCGATCTCGATCAGGTCATCCGATGCCAAGTACACCTCCGTTGGCCGCGCCTGCTAACGCAGCGTTGACGCCCGAACCACCCGCAGGCGGAACGATGCGCGCGCTCACGCGAGGAGGGCGAGTCGCGGCGGCGCTGATCACGGCGTTGCTCGCGGGGTGTAGCAAACCCGAGCCCGTCGCCGAGACGGCCGGATCCACCGACGCCGACGCCGATGTCGACGCGGACACCGATCTCGACGCGCTGACCGTGTCGACGGTGGATCCCCCGTGGGGGAGCACGGCAGGCGGCCAGCTGGTCACCATCACGGGCGGCCCGTTCGACTCGTCGGCGGAGGTGTTCTTCGGCGGCGTGCGCGGCACCCTCGCGACCGTCAGCAGCAGCGAGATCAGCGCGACGAGCCCGCCCAACGCGAGCGAAGGGTATGTCAACGTCGAGGTCGTCACCGACACCCACTACGGGAAGAAGAACTCGGCGTTCAACTATTGGGCGGATGGCACCGGCATGCAAGGCGTGCTCGGCATCATCAGCTGGCTGGACTACCAAGGTAACTACTGGGGGACGCCCGCCCCGGTCGACGAAGGGTCGGCGAGTCTGTACTTCATCACGCCGCAGTCGTTGCCGACCTGGTGGAACCTCAGCTACGCGCCCTCGCTCAACACCTGCCAGTCGTCGTACACCTACTCCGGGAGCACGAGCGTCTACCCGATCGACCCGTCGGCGTCGGCGGCGCGGCTGTCCACGCCGTCGGGCGGGACCATCTCGTTGGCTGCCGATCCTGTCGATACCTACTACTTCGCCGCGTCCATCGGCGTGCCGACCTCAGGGTGGTACGGCGTCGACCCCATCACCGGGTCGAGCGACTTCCCCGAGTTCGAGCTGGGCAACGCCGTGTACATGCCGCCGGCGTTCCAGGTCACCACGCCGAACCTGAACCAGGCGTCGCTGCCGAACGTGTCGCGTAGCAACTTCCGCCTGGTCTGGAACGGATCAGGGGGCGACTACGTCACGCTGGAGCTCGGCCGCCAGAACAACGCGGGCACGATCGTGGAGTGGGTGACCTGCGCCGTGTCCGACACCGGCAGCTTCACGGTCCCGTCGGGCACCTGGGCGGGCTGGGGCTCCGGCAGCGACGTCATCCACATCCTCGTGTCGCGGTGGGTCGAAGGTGGCGACCCGGTGCCGTTCAACAACGCCGCGAACGGCATGGCGGGCGTGTACACGGTGTATGGTGGCGGCGGGGCGGTCAACTGAGGGTAACGGAACCCATGCGCGCCACGCTCCAGGGCATCCCTGTCGACGCGGTCACCCTGGATGGGCTGTTGGAGCGTGTCGGCGGCTGGGTCGATGCGCATGCGCGACGAACCGTCGGTTACGTGAACGTGCACGTGCTGAACGTCGCCGCCGACGACCCGGCGTTGACGGCGTTCTTGCGGGGCCTCGACCTCTGCTACGCCGACGGCGGCGGCGTGGTGCTGGGCGCCCGGATCACCGGCCAGCAGCTCCCCGGTCGAATGACCGGCGCCGACTGGATCTACGATCTCGGCGCGTTGGCCGCCAAGCGCGGGTGGCGCCTCGGGTGGCTCGGCGGCGAGCCCGGCGTCACCACGAAGGCGGCCGAGGTGCTGACCGAGCGGTGCCCAGGGCTGGTCGTCGCGGGCACCTGGCACGGCTACTTCCCACGCGAGGGCCCCGAGCACGACGCGCTGCTCGCGGAGATCGCAGCCGCGAACCTCGACCTCCTGCTCGTCGGCATGGGGACGCCGATCCAGGAGCGGTGGGTGGCGGCGGCGCGGGATCGCTTGGAGGTCCCGGTCGTCTGGTGCCTCGGCGCCACCGCCGACTTCGTGAGCGGCAAAGTCGACCGCGGCCCCGCGTGGCTGCACCAGAACCAGGAGTGGCTCGCGCGGCTGATCACCGAGCCCGGCCGCCTGTGGCGACGTTACCTGATTGGAAACCCAAGGTTCCTCGGCAGGATGTTGGTCGAGCGGTTCAGGAGTCCCTCATGAGCGACCGCGCCCTCGCCCGGCTCCGCGATCCCGACGGCGCCGCCCTGCGTGCGCTCGCTCGGATGGTCGTCGAAGAGGCCACCGAGACGCCGGTTCGCGCGCTCGCGCGCCCGGACTGGATCGCCGGCCAGATCGAGACCGCGCTCGAGGCGGTAAGCCGCGGAGATGGGCCGCGGGACAAGCTCGTCGCCCAGATCGTGCGCGTTCGGCGGCAGGCGATCGACGACCACCGCCCGCTTCGCACGTGGTTCCCGTCCGAGGTCGACGCGCCGCTGCGCCAGATGCTCAGCCGCCCGTGGTCGCCCGATCGCGCGCTCGTCTCCCGGATCATCGACCAGGAGGCGGTCCGCACGCTCGTCCGCGACGTGCTGCGCGACGCCCTGATCCGGTTCAGCAAGCGCTTACGCAGCGACCGCCTGTCGCGGCTGGGCAGCAAGGCGGCCGAGCGCAGCCGGGGCCTGTTCGGGCGAATGGCCGGGAACTCCCTGCCGAACTTGGGCGGCCTCGCCGAGAACCTCGTCGGGACCGTCGCCGAAGAGGTCGAGCACCAGCTCGAGGCGCGCGTCGACGAGTTCGTGCGCGGGGCGACCGGCGAGGCGATCGAGGCGATCGCCGCGCACCTGGCGTCGCCGAAGCACGCCAAGGCGTACGCCGACCTTCGCGTCGAGGTGCTCGACGTGTTGTTGGCGTCGACCGCGTCTACGGTCGCCAAAGAGGCCGACAAGCTCGCGCCCGAGGAGCTCGTCGACGTCGTGCTCGCCGCGCTGCGCAGCGAGGTGCGCGCCCCGGACTTTCGCGCCCGCACCGAAGAGCGCGTCGCGGCGGCGCTGGACAGCGCCGGCGATCAGTCGCTGGGCGCGCTGCTCGACGAGCTCGGCTTACGCGAGGTGTGGACAGAGACCACCTGCACGCTCGTGACGGCGCGGTTGTCGGCCGTGGTCGTGACGGACGCGTTCGCGGCGTGGTGGTCCGAGCTGCACGCCGAGCACGAGTACTAGCCTTCACCCGACGCGCACAATCTCCATCAGCATGCGCTCGTAGCGCCCCCAGACGCGGTCCCAGCCGTAGCGGCGCGCGGTGAACGCCCGGCCTGCTTCGCCGGCCGCATAGAACGCCGCTGGGTCGGCGAGCATCGCCTCGATGACCGATCGGATCGCCGTGGCGTCGCCGCCAGGCACCGGGAACCCGATGCCGCCGGTGGCCTCACGAATCGCAGGTTGCTCCGACCACACGACCGGCTTGCCGCACGCCATGCCCTCGACCGCGGTGAACCCGAAGCCCTCGATCATCAGCGTGGGGAACAGCACGAGGTCGGCGCGCTGGTAGTACGGCGCGATCGCCGGCACCTCCGTATGGAACGCGACCGGCTGCCCACGCGCCTGGTCCCGGAGCTGCTCGAGGTAAACCGGGTCGGCCACCGTTCCGACGAGATCGAGGTGCACCCGCGCCTTGAGCTCCGGCGCCAGGCGCGCCACCGCGTCGATCGCGACGTGCTGGCCTTTGCCGGGCAGGATTCGGGCCGGGTACGCCAACCGCAGGCGGCCGGAGGGCGCAGGCGCCTCCTCCGACGGGCGAAAGCTCTCGAGGTCGACCCCGTTGTGGATGACGACGACGTGCCGCGGGTCGACGCCGATGTCGGCGACCGCCCGCCGCGTGGCTTCGCTCACCGCGACGACGCGCTCCATCTTCGGGCACCGCAGCCGGTACACGAGCTCGCGGACACGCGCCGACGCGGACCGCCCGGCGCGGCCGAAGTTGAGGTCGTGCACGAGGGTGGCCGTGGGGTAGCCGGTGATCGGCGCCTCGATCGAGTTCGAAAGCACGACATCGGGCTTGAATCGACGAGCTTCGGCCATGCCTGCCCGCCACATCCGCGCGTGCGCGGCGCCGAGCCGCGCGCCGCGCAGGTCCACCCCGAGCGCCTCGGCGGGGACGAGCTCGCGCTCGCGCGTGTAGCCGACCACGAGCCGCACGTCGTGCCGGCGACGCGCCTGCTCGTACAGGTTGCGGAACACCGTCTCGGTACCCGACACGATGTCGGGCGGGTACCGCCGCGCGAACATGAGGATCTTCATCGCCGCCGCACCTATCCAGCCGGTAGGCCAACGGCGAAGGTGACGGCTATGCTAGGCGCCACTCCTGGGGGCCTGTTGGCACGCTACAGCTTCGCGGACGGCACGGTCGACGTACATCGCGCGTGGACCAGCGATGAGGTCACCTCCACGATGGCGCGCATCCTGTCGGACTGGGAGCACACGCTCCCGGCAGACCGAGCCGCCAGGATCGTCATCAAGCCGAACCTCAACAACGACCTCGTCGCCTTGACCGGCAACTGCACCGACCTCCGCGTCTTGTGCTCGTTGATCGAGGGGCTGCGCAGCCGCGGGTACACCGACATCACGGTGTGCGACGGCTCGAACGTGGGGATCGAGCGTCGCAACATCGACACGTTCAAGCGGCTGCGCGTAGCCGCGTTGGTCGAGCGGTACGGCGTGCGCATCGTCGACCTCAACCGCACGCAGGGCCGGCGGGTCCCGCTGCACGCGGGCGGCAACCCCGAGGTCGCCGCCGTCTTGCTCGACGCCGACTTCATCATCACCGTCCCGAAGGTCAAGACCCACGCCGAGGCGGGCTTGTCGATCGCCTGCAAGAACTGGGTCGGCATCTGCCGCGGCCAGGACAAGCGGCACATGCACTACGATCTCGGCCGGAACATCGCGGCTTTGATCGCGAAGGTCCGCCCGCACCTCATCATCGTCGACGGGCTCGTCGGCATGGAGGGCAACGGCCCCGGCGACGGCGACCCGTTCCACCTCGGCGTGCTGGCGGCATCGGACAACCCGTGGCTCAACGACAACGTGCTCGCCCGCACCGTCGGCTTCCCGTGGCGCGACGTGCCGTACTTGGTGCATGGGCTCAACGACGGGCGGTTCACCCAGCAGGACGCCGACACCATCGTGCGCACGGTCCCGATCCTGCGCCCGATCCGCCCCGCGCCGCCGCGCACCAAGCTCGCGGAGCTGTCGGAGCGCCGGGAGCTCACCTGGCTCAAGCACATGGTGCGGCCGATCGTGTCGCGCCCCGAGATCACAGAGCTGGCGTACAAGGCCAAGATCGTGCAGGACGTCTACTTCCCGGAAGACGACACGGTCACCGCAGTGGCGCGGCCCGACGACGCCGAGTGTGGCACCTGCCGCCGGTGCGAAGACTTCTGCCCGACCCACCTGAAGGTCGAGGAGATCGGCGTCAAGACCGAGCCGCCCGACTGCATCACCTGCTTGTACTGCTGGTGGGTGTGCCCGAACGGGACCATCACGCTCAAGGGCGACACGAATTTCCTAAAGCGCCAGATCGACCGGTATAAAGAGCAAATCGAGCAGCTCTGACCGGTCAGCGGGCCGCGAACACCGGCTCCCAGCCCGCGCCCGCGTCGCGCCACACCACCAAGAACGATTCCCCATCCGGGCACTGGCCGACGGAGTGCCCCACCGCACCGAGCGCGCCGATAGCGACCGTCACCCAAGCGTCGCAGGGCGGCGCCGCGTCTGGCGGCCACGTGCGCGGCGCGCGGGCCCACACCCCCGAGGTGAACCCGTCGACGATCGCCTCCGGGACGGTCACCTCCGCCCGGTCGAGCCACCACGCCATCGCGTCTGCGCCGCCCGGCCCGGCGATGCGCACCCGTAGCCGCCCACCACGCGCCGAATACCGGATCAACGAGGGGAAGTCGTGCGACGGGTCCTCGAACTGCAGGTGACGGCGCGAGGGCACCGCCGCGAACGACGTGCGACCGCTGCCGTCCGGCATCGCGACGTACGCGCTGCCGTCCGCGGGGATGCGCAGCGCCTCGAACGGCCCGCCCACGAACGCGCCGACGCCCCACCACCCGTCCGCGGCGACGATCCACACCTCGTCGGCTACCTCACCGTGCCACGCCCCCTCGAGCGCCGTCGGGCTCATGAGTCCCTCCTCGCGGGTCCTACCGGAACGGGGTAACCTAGGAAACGGAGGGGCTGATGACCGTTCCGCGCTCGGCCGGCGCGCTGCTCGCGCTCAGCGGCCTGTTCAACGTGATCACGGCGGCGATGTTCGTCGTGCCGTTCGTGTGGTTCGTCGTGGGGGCGCTCTGGCTCGTCCCGTTCGCGATCGGGGTGTTCCAGATCGCCGAGGGCTTCAAGATCCTGCGCAACGAGCCAGCGCCCCGCGCGCGCACCCTCGCGTGGCTGGGCGTCGCCTCGGGCTTGTTGAACGCGAACCCGATCCCGATCGTGCTGGCGCTGGCGGCAATGCGTCGGCTGCCCGCGGCCCCGGCGGCGCCCGGGCTGCGCCTCACGCCGAGCGCAGGCTGACGATCAGGCCGCCGCCGCGGTGGCCGCCACGGTCAGCGCGCCGTCGAGGCCGACGTCGACCGCGATGACGGCGCCATCAGGGATGCCCCCGGCGATGAGCGCCCGCCCGATGCGCGTCTCGAGGTTCCGCTGCAACCAGCGCTGCAGCGGCCGCGCGCCATAGACGGGGTCGTACCCAGCCTCCGCGATGTGGGCGATCGCCCGCTCCGACACCTCGACCGTGATGCGGCGCTCGGCGAGGCGGGCAGAGAGCCGCTGCAGCATCAGCCGCACGATCGACACGATCTCGCTCCGACGCAGCGGCTTGAACAACACGATGTCGTCGATGCGGTTGAGGAACTCCGGCCGGAAGTGTTGGCGCAGCGCCGCCATCACCGCGGAGCGCGCCCGCTCCTGGATCTCACCGTCGGCGGTGAGCCCGTCGAGCAGGTGCGGCGAGCCGATGTTCGACGTCATGATGACGACCGTGTTCTTGAAGTCGACGGTACGACCCTGTGAATCGGTCAACCGGCCGTCATCGAGCAGCTGCAGCAGCGTGTGGAAGACGTCGGGGTGGGCCTTCTCGACCTCGTCGAACAAGATGACCGCGTAGGGCTTACGCCGGACCGCCTCGGTGAGCTGCCCGCCCTCGTCGTACCCGACGTACCCGGGCGGCGCGCCGATCAGCCGGGACACCGCGTGCTTCTCCATGTACTCGCTCATGTCGATGCGCACGATGGCGTCTTCGGTGTCGAACAGGGTGGCCGCGAGCGCCTTCGCGAGCTCGGTCTTGCCGACGCCGGTGGGCCCGAGGAACAAGAACGAGCCGGTCGGACGCCGGGGATCCTTGATGCCGGCGCGCGCCCGCACGACCGCGTCGGCGACCAACGACACCGCTTCATCCTGGCCGACGACCCGCTCGTGGAGCACCTCGTCGAGCCGGAGCAGCTTGTCGCGCTCTCCTTCGACGAGCCGCGTGACCGGCACGCCGGTCCATTGGGCGACCACCGACGCGATCTCGTCGGCGGTGACCTCCTCACGAAGCAGACGTTCGCCGCCCCCTTCGAGCCGCCCCTCCGCCTGCTGGAGCCTCCGCTCGAGCGCCGGCAGCGTGCCGTATTGCAGCTCGGCCGCCTTGTTCAGGTCGTAGGCGCGCTGCTTGTCCTCGATCTCGCGGCGCACCCGCTCGATGTCGGCCCGAATGGCGCGGATCGCCTCGATCTGCTCCTTCTCCTGCTCCCAGCGGCCGCGCAGGCCGCCCTCTTGGGCCCGCAGGTCGACGAGCTCGCGGCGGAGCGCGACGAGGCGCTGCCGCGTCGCGTCGTCGGACTCCTTCGCGAGCGCGGCCTCTTCGATCTCGAGCTGCACGACCCGGCGCGCGACCTCGTCCAGCGCGGTCGGCATCGAGTCGATCTCGGTGCGGATCTTCGCGCACGCCTCGTCGACGAGGTCGATCGCCTTGTCGGGCAAGAAGCGCTCCGAGATGTAGCGGTGCGACAGCACCGCCGCCGCGACCAGCGCCGCGTCCTGGATGCGCACGCCGTGGTGGACCTGGAACCGCTCCTTGAGGCCGCGCAGGATCGAGACGCTGTCCTCGACGGTCGGCTGGTCGACTTGCACCGGCTGGAAGCGGCGCTCCAACGCGGCGTCCTTCTCGATGTGCTTGCGGTACTCGTCGAGCGTGGTGGCACCGACGCAGTGCAGCTCACCGCGCGCCAACATGGGCTTGAGCAGGTTGGCCGCGTCGGTCGCGCCTTCGGCCTTGCCCGCCCCGACGATGGTGTGGAGCTCGTCGATGAACAGGATGATCCTCCCGTCCGCCTCCTTGACCTCCTGGAGGACGGCCTTCAGCCGCTCCTCGAACTCGCCGCGGTACTTCGCGCCGGAGATGAGCGCGCCCATGTCCAACGAGATCACGGTGTGATCCAGCAGCCACTTCGGCACGTCACCCTGCACGATCCGTTGCGCGAGCCCCTCGACGATCGCCGTCTTGCCGACGCCGGGCTCGCCGATGAGCACCGGGTTGTTCTTCGTCTTTCGCGACAAGATGCGGATGACGCGCCGGATCTCGGCGTCGCGGCCGATGACGGGGTCGAGCTTGCCGTCGCGGGCCCGCTTGACGAGGTCGGTGCCGTACTTCTCGAGCGCCTCGTACGACGCCTCCGGGTTCTGGCTGGTCACCCGCTGGTTCCCGCGGACCTGCACCATCGCGGCCAGGAACCGGTCGCCGTCGACGCCGAGCGCGGCGAGCACGCGGCCGCCGGGGCTGCGCGGATCCTCCAGGATGGCCTGGACGAGGTGCTCCACCGAGACGTAGTCGTCTTTCAGACGAGCGGCGTGATCTTCGCCTTTGACGAGCACTTCTACGAGCGGCCGCGCGAGGCCGGGGGATGCGCCGCCCCGCACCTTGGGCCGCTGGTTGAGCGCGCGCTCGACCGCCGCGCGCGCCGCCGCGACGTCGAGGTCCATCTTCTGGAGCAGGCGGCCGACCACCCCTTCGGGCTGGTCGAGCAGAGCCGCGAGCAGGTGATCGGTGTCGACCTCCGGGTGGCCCTGCCGAACCGCGATCCCTTGCGCAGCCTGCAGGGCTTCGAGCGACTTCTGGGTGAGCTTGTTGGTGTTCATGGTCCCCCCATCGTGCATGCAAGCGGCAGCCGCGGCACGGGCGCAGACTACGCCCACCGCGCAGGATCGAGCGGCGTTATCGCCACCGGACCTCTGCTCGCCTCGATGACGAACCGTAGGGACGCTGCGCGCAGCGACAAGGGCGGTGCACGCCCTCCCGATGTGGCGTCCGTCAAGAACGAGGAACATCCGGACAAGAGCAACACCTACGGCTGACGGCGGCGAATCCCGCTGCCGCTCACTCAAGGTGATTGCAGCGAGCGGCCGTCAGCTAT
>CAIUDO010000157.1 GCA_903897935.1 uncultured Pseudomonadota bacterium | reverse complement strand
GTGGCTGCGCCCGCGCCAGTGGCTGCGCCCGCGCCCGTGGCTGCGCCCGCGCCCGTGGCTGCGCCCGCGCCAGTGGCTGCGCCCGCGCCGGTGTCCGCTCCCGAGCCGACGTTGTTCCCGACGCCCGCCCCTGTTGACGAGGTCCCCGTTACGGCGGCCACCGAGCTGGTGGGGATTCGTGTCAAGGGTCTGGGCGACGCCCGGAAGGCCCACCTGATCTCGTTCGGCCTCACCACCATCGGCGAGGTGCTCGCGGTGGATCCGGCGGTAGTGGCGAACCCGCCCGCGTTCGCGCGCTCCGCGGTCGTCGGTGTCCAGCGGGAGCTCGCGGCGCTCATCGGCGTCGGGGCCCCTGAGCCCGCCCCTGTCGCGGCCCCTGTGGTGGTCGAGGCGCCCGCGGTGGTCGAGGCGCCCGCGGTGGTCGAGGCCCCCGCGGTGGTCGAGGCCCCTGCGGTCGAGGCGGCCGAGCCTGCCGCGGTCGTGGAGGTCGCGGCCGATCGTGCGCCTGCGCAGGTGGTCACCCGGGACACCCTGTTGGCGGACCTCACGCTGAAGCACCTCGGCGAGCCGCGTAAGGCCCTTCTGGCCTCGCGTGGGGTGACGACGGTCGGCCATCTCCTGGAAATGCGCTCCGACGCGATCCGCGAGCGTGGGTGGGGATCGCGCACGGTCGACACGATCAAGGAGCTGGCCCTGGCGGCGATGGGCGTGGCGGTAGCCGCCCCGGTGGTCGCGCCGGTCTCCGAGCCGGTCGTCGAGGCCCCCGTCGTGGTCGTCGAGGCCCCCGCCCCGGTGGTCGAGGCCCCGGTGGTCGTGGCGCCGGCCCCCGTGGTCGAGGCCCCGGCCCCGGTGGTCGAGACCCCTGCGCTGGTGATCGAGGCGCCCGCACCGGCGGCTCCGGTCGTCGCCGCGGCTCCTGTGGTGGCCGTCGAGGAGGTCGCCGCTCCGGTGGTCGCCGCGCCGGCCGCCAGTGAGGCCGCCATCGTCGAGGTCGCCGGCAAGCGCATCTCCGACAAGGCGGTCGCCCGCTTCGCGTCGCTTCGTTCCCTGGTGGAGCAGGCGATGGATCACGCCGAGCTCAGCGCGTCGGAGGGGGCCCGCAAGACGGCGGGCGACCTGCGCGCGTTGGCGGACGATCTCGAGCGGCGCGCGGCGGTGCTCGACCGCCGCGCCTGGAAGAAGCTGAAGGGCCCGGTGGTGCGTCTCAGCAGGCTTCTGGAGGCGTTCGCCGAGGGGCCGGCCAACCGTCGGCGTATGAAGGTGGTTCGTCGGGCGGTCGACCGGTTCCTGGTCGAAGTCGCCGGCTGAATCCGAGCGGGTTGGCCCGCCGCCAGAGCGCGCCGATGTCGTGTGCTGGCGGGTTCGCGGCGGGTCGGCCCCCCCTCCGTCCATGCTTGGCTCGGTCCGGAGACCGAGTGTCCCGCGCGACCGCCGCTCGGTCATCCCCGGCGAAGCGAGGCGAGCGCGCCGTCGGCAGGCTATGCGCCGTGCACGGGCGTCGCGCGCGCCTCCGGAGGGTCCCTTGCACGACGACGTGTTGCGGTCGAGGCTCCAAGCGCTCGGGGTCGACGCGGACACTTGGCATGTCGTAGGGCTGTTGCCGCTCGTGCAAGTGGCGTGGGCGGACGGGCACGTGCACGACGCCGAACGGAGGTCCATCATGGACCGCGCGCGGGCCGGTATGCCGCTCGACGAGCACGCCTTGCGGCTCGTCGAGGGGTGGCTCACGTGGCGGCCCAGCCCCGCGTACTTCGCGCGGGGCCAAGAGGTGCTGCGCACCCTCGCTGCCCGGGGCGTCACCTCCGGGGACGTTCGCAGCGGATGTGAAGCGGTCGCCGAAGCGGCGGGTGGGGTGTTCGGGCGGTTCGGGCGGGTGAGCGCAGAGGAGCGGGCGGTGATCGACGCCGTCGTCGCGTCGCTGGGCAAGACCGACGCGTGGGACCAATTCGTCAACAGCGAGCTCGCCGCCGACGACGCCGACGAGGAGCGCACGTTGGTGGGGGTGCCGTTCGAGCGCGCCGCGTCGCCGCCGCGGCACGGGGTCGCGCCGCCGTGCATCGAGGTGCAAGGAGGGGAGGTGATCCCCCTCACAGGGCCGTTGTCGGTCGGTCGTCAGGCGGGCAACGACCTCGCGCTGGCCGCCGACGCGATGGTGTCGCGCCGCCACTGCCGGTTCGTCGTCGAAGGCGGGCGCTGGTCGGTGCTCGACTGCGGATCCGTCAACGGCACGTTCGTCGACGACGAGCGGGTATTGGGGCGGCGGCTGTTCGGGGGGGAGCGGGTGCGGGTCGGCGACACCCTCCTGCGCGTGGTGTTGCGCGCGTCCTGACGCGGCGTCACGCGGTCGGGGTGGGTGCCAGCACCCGGACCTCTCCGCGGGTGAGCGCGGCGAGCGTGCCGGGCAACAACAGGGGAGCGAGCGCGGCGAGGCGCCGATCCCAGCGGTCCCACGGGATCGACAGCGCGACGTACGGCTGGTCGTCGAGCAGGCCGGGGCGCACCTGCACCCCGGGCATCAGCCCGGCGAGCGCGCGGTCGCCGCTCGTCGCGGGGCGGTCCGCGACGGGAGGGAGCACCTCGCGGTCGGTCGCGCCGCTGCGGAGGCGCAGCACCACCCGGTCGCCGACCCGCAGCCAGCTCGGCTGGAGCCACGCGGCATGCTCGGTCAACACGCTCGGCGCACCGGGGAGGGCGCGCGCCGCGTCTGGGCCGAGCGCCGACCGCAGCGCCGCGGCGGCGCCGCGTGCTTGCTCCGCCGTGCACGTCCACGCCCACAAGAAGCACGGCTGCCCGCGTCGTCGCCCCCACCTCGACGCGCCACCGACGAGCCCGTGCATGTCGGCGCATCGGAGCGCAGCATCGGCCTGCTCGGGGGCTACCACTGCGTGCACCTCGCTGGGGAGGTCGGCCGGGCCCTCCGCCAGGGGGTCGCTCTGGTCCACGAGGTCGAGGTCGGGGGGCAAGCTGGCGCCGCGCCGGTCCGGCACCCAGGCGACGATCGACAGCCCCTGCCGCGGGTCGTGCACGAGCGCCGGGTCGAGCCCGCTCGCCCACGCCGCTGCGCCAACCGCGGCGAGGATCGCGTCGGGGTCGCCTGGATCGGGGATGACGAGCTGGACCCCGAGGCGGCCCGTCGGACGGTGCAGCACGCCGCGCGCGGAGTCGGGGCCGGCGTCGGTGACGGAGATCGCGCCGGCGTCGCGCACCGCGGCCACGAGGGCAGAGGCGGCGTCGTGCGCGCCGTGGTCGACGCCGTCGCTCAGGTCCGGGCTGCGGACGCGCCCGGTGGCCGGGTCGAACGCGCACTGGCTGGTCCCCGGGCCCGCCGGCCGGACGTCGACCCCGCGCACCAACGCGCGCTCGGCTTCGTCCTCCCACGGCGACGGCCCCGACGACCAGGCCCCCCGGGCCCCCGCGGCGGCCAGCCTGGCGTCGACGTCGGCCATCACCGCGGCGGTCAGTCCGGGCCACACCGCGCGTAGGATCGGCTCGGCATCGTCATCCTCGAGGATCTCACCTTGCGGGCACGGCTCGAGGGCGGCCTGCGCGGCGTCGAGCGCGCCGGGCAGGCAGGTCGCGGTCAGCCAGGGCCAGGGGGCGCCGAGGGCGGCGCGTGCGGTGGGGTTCATCGGTGCTCCGCGTGCTCCGCGCGCCCGGAGCGCTTACCGGGGCCCGGCTCTGGAGGTACGTCGTGGACGTCACGGTGGTCAAATTGCGCCCGAGGGCGGACGCGCGCGTCCGTAACGGGCATCGCTGGGTGTTTTCCAACGAGATCGCCGACGACGTGGGCAACCTCCCTCGCGGAGGCGTCGTCGACGTCGTCGACGGGCGGGGACGGTTCGTCGGGCGCGGGTTCGCCAACCCGGCGTCGCTCATCGCGGTCCGGCTCCTCACCGGGACCAAGGAAGACATCGATCATCCTTCGTTCTTCGCCGCTCGGCTGCGCGAGGCGGTGGCCTACCGCGCCGCGGTCTGCCCGGGTCGCACGTCGATGCGGCTGGTGCACGGCGAGAGCGACGGCCTCCCCGGCCTGATCGTCGACCGGTACGCCGACGTCCTCGCCGTGCAGATCCACAGCCTCGGCATGGAGGTCCGCAAAGAGCAGCTCGCGGCTGCGTTCCAGGAGGTGGTCGGTCCGCGCTCCGTCGTGCTGCGTAGCCCGGAGCGGCTGCGGAACCTCGAGGGCCTCGGCCCCGACACCGGCTTGTGGTTCGGTAATGCGCCGGGCGAGGTCGAGATCGAAGAGAACGGCGTCCGGTTCCTGGTCGACCCGCTGGGCAGCCAGAAGACCGGGCACTTCTTCGACCAGGCGGAGAACCGCGCCCGGGTCGGGGCGCTCGCGTCCGGCCGCAGCGTGCTCGACGTGTTCGCGAACACGGGCGGCTTCGCGCTGCACGCCCTCAAGCGGGGCGCCGAGTCGGCCACGTTGGTCGACGGCAAGGAGGAGAACCTGGTGCGCGCGGTCGAGAACGCGCGTCGCAACGGCTTGCCCGAGCCGGTCTGCTTGCAAGGAGACGCCCGGGAGGCGCTGAGCGCGCTGGTCGGCGACGGGCGGCGGTTCGGGATGGTCGTGCTCGATCCCCCCGCGTTCGCGAAGGCCCGCCGGTCGGTGGCGCCTGCGCTGCATGGCTACGAGGAGATCAACGCGCTCGGGGCCACGTTGGTCGAGTCGGGCGGCCTGCTGGTCACCGCGAGCTGCTCACACCACGTGCTCGAGGATCGGTTCCTGGAGGCGGTCACGGACGGGCTGCGGAAGGCCGGTCGCACCGCGCGCCTCGTGTTCCGTGGCGAGCAGGCGCCCGATCACCCGGTGCTCCCGTCCATGCCGGAGACGCGGTACCTCAAGCTGTTGGTGCTGCACCTGCGTTGACGCACGAGCGCGCTCCGCAGCTACGCTTCTGCGCCCTTCGCGTAGGGCAACAGCAGGTCCAACGGGACGATCTGGAGCGCCGCTTCGTGCGTGGCCTCGAGGTCGACCGGGCACGCGACTCCAGCCTCGGCGGCGCGCCGCCAGCTCGCGGCGCACACGCACCACCCGTCGCCGGGCCGCAGCCCGCGGAAGCGATGCTCGGGCCGCGGCGTGATCAGGTCGTTGCCGTCTGCCCGCAGGAAGTTCAGGAACTCGTCCGTCACCGTCGCGCACACCGTGTGTGAGCCGCGGTCCGACGCGTCGGTGTTGCAGCAGCCGTCGCGGAACCACCCGGTGAGGGGGTCGCGGGAGCAGGTCGCCAAGGGGGTGCCGAGCACGTTGCGCGCCATCGTGATCCTCCGGCGGCCTCGCTATCTCGGCGCTCGAAGGCGGGCGCCGACCGCTTCGGGCACGCTACGTCGGGGCTACGGGTTCAAGCCACGGAGGCTCGATGTCGATCGCGCGATGGGTGGCACAAGGGGGCGACGCGGGTTTGTTCGACCTCGTACGCTGCGTCACGAGGGCGGGGGTGTTCGCGACCGACGACGGGCGGGCCGCCGCCGCGGTTTCGCCGCGTGACCCTGCGCTCGGGACGGTGTGGGACGTCGTCGGGGATCCGGGGGCGCACGCCGCCGCCCGCGACTGGCTCGTCGACCAGGGGTGCGCGCGGGTCGTCGGCCCGATGGCCGCCTGCACGTTCTTTCCGCACCGCGCCACGCTCGGTCCGCGCGACGAGCCGCCGTACACGGGGGAGCCGCTCGTGCGTCCGGAGCCGTGGGTTGAAGCTGGCTACTCGGAGCTCCGCCGCTACGTGTCCGTGCGCGTCGACCACGACGGGCCGATCGCCGCCGCGATGGGGCCGTCGGCCGAGCTCGCGACGAGCGGCTTCCACCTCGAGGCGCTCGACCCCGCCAGCGACGTCGGGTGGGCGCGCCTGTGCGACGGGATGGTGGACCTCGCGCGCGACGCCTGGCGCGACGACCCACTGTTCGCGCCCGTCCCTGCGGACGTGCTCGCCGGCCACCTCGCGGGGGTCCGCCCAGGGTTGGACGCCCGCCTGCTCGTGGGCGCGTGCGACCCCGATGGCCGTTTGCGTGGCCTGACGTTGGCGTGGCCCGACCTGGTCGCGCCCGACCGGCGACGGTTCGTGCTGCGGACGTTGTTCGTCGACCCAGCGCTCCGGGACTCGGGCCTCGGCGCGTGGCTGGTCGGCGCGGTGCACCTCGCGGCGCGTAAGGCCGGGTTCACCTCGGGCGTGCACTGCGTCTTGCCACGCACCCCCGGTGAGGCCGCGCGCGTACCCGGCCGAATCATCAGGGAATACGCCTTGTTCGAGCGCCGACTCCGCTGACTCCGCTGGCTCGCGCTGATCTCAACGCTGCTCATTGAAGGTGATTGCAGCTAGCCCTTGAACAAGCGGTCAGCGGTCAGCGGTCAGCGGTCAGCCCGGTCAAAGCCATGCATCGCTCAGCGGCAGCCGACCGGGTTGTTCGCGTTCAGGTGAAGGTCGGTTGGGTCACCATCGCGCCATTGTCAAGCTGAAAGCTGATGACTGATGGCTGATGGCTCGGCCCTGCGCTTGTTTTGGGGCTAGCGGCCGTCAGCGATCAGCCGTCAGCCGTCAGCCGTGAGTCGTCAGCCGTTGATAGCCGCTAATCTGGGCGCAGCTCCGACAGCCCTTCGCAGATCGCGTAGCCCCAGCCGCACGAGCACGGGTAGTCGTTCCAACAGCCGCCGGCGCCCCAGTTCAGCAGCGCGCAGTCCTCCTCGCTCTCGGCCACACACTCCCCGCCGTGCCCGTTGTTCGGCTCGCTCGGGCACCAATTGACGTACGACACCGCGGACCCGTCCTCCCACAGCCACGCGCCCTCGCTGGCGACGTCGGTGTAGCCGAGCCACCAGTACGTGACCGCGAACGACGACGCCGTCGACTGCACCCACGCGAGCTCGTCGGCGCTGTCGAGCGTGACGAGCCGATAGCCGTACGCCTCGCACAGGTTCGACGCCGCCGTCCAAGAGTCGGCGGTCTCGCAATACAAGTACGGGTGGAGCGCGTCCGGGTACCACGCGACCGAGCAGGCGCAGCCGTCTTCGTCGGCGGTGCCGTCGCAGTCGTCGTCCTGGGTGTTGCAGACCTCGACGGCGCCCGGGTTTACGGCGGCTCGTTCGTCGTCGCAGTCGCCGGATGCCGCCGCGAACCCGGGGGGCGCGGCGCACGCCTCGACCGTCGGCCACAAGACGCCCCACCCGTCGAGGTCGGCGTCGGCGTACCAGGTGAGGACCACGCCGTCGTCGACGGCGCCGTCGCAGTCCTCGTCGGCGCCGTTGCACACCTCGGTGGCGCCGGGGTGGACGTCGGGCGCCGCGTCGTCGCAGTCGTCGTTGGTCTCGGCGGCGGGGCCGCAGTCGGTCACCCGCTCCTGGCCGCCGTGCCCGTCGCCGTCGGCGTCGACGTAGCCCTCCCCGCCGCTCTCGTCGGTCTGCCCGTCGCAGTCGTTGTCGACGCCGTCGCAGCGCTCGACGGCGTCGGGGTGCGCGCTCGGGTCGGCGTCGTCGCAGTCTTCGGCGCCCGGGGATCCGTCGTCGTCGTTGTCGACGGGGGACGGCCGGGTTGGGGGCGTGGTCCCGGTTGGGGCTGACGTGTCGACGCCGGCCGGCACGTACGGCTTGCTGCAGCCGACGAGCGCCGCGATCACGAGCGCGAGGCGCAGGGGGCTCATGGGACCGGGATCCGGATCTGCGCGGGCGCCTTCGCGCAGGCTTGCCCGTCGCTCTTGCCCTGCTTGCCATCCGTGAACAGCAGCAGGTCCCCCCCGTCCACGAGCGCCGCTTCGACGCCGTTCGGGACCGCTACCACCCGCTCCGGCACGATCGTGGCTCCCGGCTGCAGCGACACGAACGGGACGGTGCCGAGCAAGAAGTCCTGGGTCGAGGCCTCGTCTTCGGGGCCGAACACCACCACGAGCCGGTCGGCGGCGGCCTCCATCGCGCGCACCCCGTACCGACCCTTTCGCTCGGGCAGCTCGATGTACGCGACGGCGTCGAAGTGGGGGCCGTCGTCTTCGAGGGCCGAGACCCGCACCAGGGTCGGGCCCTTGGCGATCGGTGCGCGTAGGCCCAGCCAGAGCCGATCGTCGACCATGGACGCCCCCTCGACGTTGAGCGCGCCCTCGGCGCCGTGGGCCTCCGCCGCCGAGATCTGGTCGCACAGGTGCGTGGCGCCCGCGGTGTTGGGGGCGAAGCGGGCGAGGCACGCCGGGGTGGTCAGCGCGGCGCGCGGCACGGCGCGGTCGTCCTCGGCGTCGTCGGGCAGATCGGCGAGCTGCACGTTGAGGAACGCGCCATCGACGGGCATCACCCGGGCGACGCGCGAGCGCTTGGGCTTGACGAGCCCCCCCTTGTTCCTGCTGAACGAGCCGACGACCAGCAGGGTCGCGCCGTCGGACGCCAACGCCTCGATGTCGCCGACCTCGACGCCGAGGTCCACCCACTTCGCGGTCGACGCGTCGACGCGCCGGTCGGCGCCGAGGCCGACGATGGCGATCCGATCGTCGACCTCGTTGTCGGCGAGCACGATGCGACCGTCCGGCAGGCGGGCGGCGCCCGAGATCTCGCACCCGGGGCCGGTCTGAAACAGGCCGCTCAGGCGCGGCAGGTCGGGCTCCGCCGGCGGCGGCGCTTCGACCGGGGCCGACGCGGAAGGCGCGCCGCACCCGGTCAGCGCGTGGATCACGAGGCCGGACCACGCACAACGGGCGACTCCCGCCCGAAAAGCGAGGCGGGGCGGTGCGGGTAGGCGGGGCGTGGGGCGCTCGACGAGCAGCACGCGGTCTCCTTGCCCGCTTGTTGTACACGAGAGCGCGGCGCGACGGGAGCATGGTGCCGTTGGTCCCAATGCCGCTCACTCAAGGTGATTGCAGCGAGCGGCCGTCAGCGATCCGCCGTCAGCTTCACCTCGACGACCCTTGCGTGGCGCCTTCTGCCACACTGCCAGATCCCTTGAGTCCCGCACATCGCCTCCCGGCGGAGCTGAAGGCCGTTACCTGATTGCTGATTGCTCCGCCGTTTCTCGGCTAAGTGATCGGCATTGCCGTTCGTCCGGGACGGTGGGGGACCCGATGGTGGTTGCGCTCGTGCTGGTCGGGCTCGTGGTTCTGCTGGTCGGCAGCGAGGTCGCGGTCGGCGCCGCGGGGAGGGTCGCGCGGCGCGTCGGCGTGTCGCCGTGGATCATCGGGCTGACGCTGACGTCGGTGGGCACCTCGTTGCCCGAGCTCGCGACGACGGTCTCGGCGGCCCTCGCGCAGCGCGGCGACGCCGGCGACGAAGCCGCCGGGTTCGCGTTCGCCAACATCCTCGCGAGCAACGTCTTCTTGCTCACTGCGTTGTTGGGCGCGACCGCCATCGCGGCGCCGATGGTGGTGGATCGGGCCAACGCCACGCGGGACGGGGTGGCGCTGCTCGGCGCGACTGCGGCGGTGGCGTTGATGGCGGGTGGCGGCGTGCTCCACCGCGTCGAAGGCGGCGTGCTGGTAGCGCTGTTCGTCGCGTGGGTGGCGTGGCGCGTGATGGGCGCCAGCCGTCACGACGCGCCCGACGGCGACGATCCGCCGCCCCGCGTCGTCGTCTTCGGGTGGACGGTCCCCGGTCCCGCGTGGGCCGTCGACGTGCTGCTGTTGGCGACCGGTATCGGGCTCGTGGTCGGCGGCGCCCACGTGTTGTTGGACAACGGGCTGCGGCTGGCGGCCCAGCTCGGCGTGTCGGCGGCGCTGATCGGGGTCGCGTCGGGGGTCGGCACCTCGTTGCCGGAGCTCGTCGTGTCGGTGCGCGCGGCGCGGTCGGGCGCGAGCGCGTTGTCCCTCGGGAACGTGCTTGGGAGCGGGATCACCAACCTCGGGTTGTGCTTGGGGTCGGCGGCGCTCGGCGAGCCGATCGTGGTGGTGTCGACGGTCGCTCGGGTGGACCTGCCGTTCGCCGTCGCGGCCGCCGCGATCGCGCTGCTGTTGCTCCGCGACGACGACCGGCTCACCCGCCGGGAAGGCGGCGCGCTCGTGGTGCTGTTCGGGCTGTATCTGGTGGTACGGCTCGCAGCTCCGGCCGCCTGAGGCGCTCCACCCGGGATATCGGGGCGCGTGGGAGGCAAGATGGTGCGCGTGTTCGTCCCGGACGCTGACGGTCGAGAGGCGCTGCGTGCGCACAGCCAGCACGCGTACGCGCTCGACGACGCGTCGACGTTGGACCGGCTGTGGGACCACGCCGGATACGAGAACGTGCGCGTCGTCGCCGACGATGATCGCGTCGTGGGCGGGTGCTTGGTGTTGCCGGCCGCGCAGTGGTTCGGTGGCGCGCCGGTGCCGTCGCTCGGGGTGGCGGCGGTGGCGGTCGGCGGGGCGTTCGTTCGTCGCGGTTACGCGACCGCGCTGGTCGGCGGGCTGCTGCGTGAGTGCCGGGAGCAGGGCATCGCGTTGTCCACGCTGTACGCCTCGAACCACGCCCTGTACCGCCGCTCCGGGTACGACCACGCAGGCACCGCGTGGGACGCAACCGTGCCGAGCCCGCCCGCGTGGTCGGGCGATCGCGGCCTGCCGGTGCGTGAGGTGAGCGCGGCCGACCACGTGCTGCTCGAGCGCTTGTACGAGCGCGTCGCGCGGGACACGCCGGGCTTCCTGGTGCGCACGCCGTACTTGTGGCAGCGCGTCTACGGGCCGACGCGCGCGGGGCGCCCGGCCTGGGGGCAGCTCGTCGAAGGGCCCGATGGCCCGTCAGGGTACCTGTTCTATCGGAAAGAGCCCGGCAACAGCCGACACAGCATCCAAGTGGTCGACGCGGTCGCGACGGACCTCGCGACGGCGCGTCGCTTGTGGGGGATCATCGCCGACATGTCGTCGATGGCCGATCTGGTGCGGCTACAGACCGCGCCGACCGACCTGCTGTACCTGGCGCACGCTGATCCGCGGTTCGAGCTGCGCTTGTTCGAGGCGTGGATGCTGCGCGTGGTCGACCCGTACGCCGCGCTGACCGCGCGCGGGTATCCGGCGGTCTCCGGGCGGGTGGACCTCGAGGTGCACGATCCGGTGTTCGGGGTCGAGCGGGTGCGGCTCGACGTCGAGGAGGGCGTTGGGTACGCCACCTCCGGAGGGTCGGGGGCCGTTCGGGTAGATAGCCGCGGGCTCGCGTCGATGTTCAGCGGCTACCTGCACCCGCGCGCGGCCCGGGCCGCGGGCCGGGTCGACGGCAGCGACGCGGATCTCGCCCTGCTGGGCTTGTGGTGGTCGGGACCGGCCCCCTGGCTGCGGGACCGGTTCTAAGCGCAATGCCGGTCACGTAAGGATTACAGCGGGCGGCCGTCAGCTATCAGCCGTCAGCCGTCAGCTTCCGATGAAGCGCCGTGAGCATCTTCTTCACCGCGACCCCCCTTGCGGGAAGGTCGTCGGGCGCCTTCCCTGAAGTCCCGGCATCGCTTAGAACAAATGCCGATCACTTAGCCGAGAAATGGCGGAGCAATCAGCAATCAGCAATCAGCCTTCAGCTCCGCCGGGAGGCGAGCGGTGCCTCTGCCCGTGCTCGAGAACCGCCGGAACCCATCGCCTGCTGGATCTGCCCGCGAACGCGCCAGCTCGTCGGCCAACGCGTCCATGCTGGTGACCGCGTCCAACGTGACGCCGAACACGTCCGACCGCTCGAAGTCGAACCGAACCCGCTGCTCGCCCGGGTCGCCCCGCAGCAGCACCGCTGGGAGCGGGAT
The DNA here is from genome assembly GCA_903897935.1 of uncultured Pseudomonadota bacterium. Taxonomy (GTDB): domain Bacteria; phylum Myxococcota_A; class UBA796; order UBA796; genus CAIUDO01. The sequence goes on along the minus strand of CAIUDO010000157.1, from coordinate 19,534 downwards.
GCACGTCCCGCATGGGATCTCCGGCGGGGCCCAACGGGCACGGGCAGAGGCACCGCTGGCTGCGCGAGCTGGGAGGAGCCTGTCAGGCGTCGTTTGCGCGACGCCCCAAAGGCTCCTGCCGCGTTACGGGCCCAATGGGTAGCAGGCGTCCGCTCGTGGCGTGACGCGTCCCGCACCGCCAGGAGGGACGTCAGTGATGATCCTGCTCTGGTTCGCGCTCGGGTGCTCGCGTGTGGTCTGGGAGGTCGACGATGGCGGCGTCGCGCCGTCGCCCCGCACCACCGCGCTGACGCCCACCGCCCTCCTGGTGCAGGGCGCCTCGGGCAAGGTGCGGGCGCTCGACGTCGCCGACGGCGCGCCGCGCTGGAGTGAGTGGGGGACGGCGGTGGCGGGCGCCGCGCCAGGCGCTGGTGTGCTGGCCGGCGACACCGTAGGCCTCTACGACGACGCTGGCGTGCGCATGTGGAAGGCGCCTGCCCGCGCCGCTGCGGTGCGCGCCGACGGTCCGGTGCTGCTGGAGCCGGACGGGCTCAGCCAGCGCGACTGGTCCGGCAAGGCGACGTGGTGGGTTCCCGGCGTCGTGGCGTCGTCGGTGGTGGTGTCGAGCGCCCTGGTGGCGGCGCGGGTCGACGGGGCGGGGTGGTGGTCGTTGTTCGGTCACGACGGGCGCGCCATCGGCGTGATCGCCAGCCCGGACCGGCCCGTGGCGCACCCCGGCGACGCCGGCCTCGCCTACGGCCGCGCCGACGGCACCTTCGTGCTGCTCGACGGCGCGGGGCGGGAGCTGCGGACCGGCGATGGCGCGCCGCTCGCTATCGGGTGGGGGCGCCTCGTGGTCGACGCCGGCAGCCTCGACGTGATCCGGCTGTCGGACGGGGTCACCGAGGGGCGGATCGCCGCCGCGGTGTCGCGGCGGGAAGGCGCGGTGGCGCTGTGCGGGGCGTACGTCGTCTGGCACCGGGTCGGACACGACGTGTTGCTGGCGAGCCCGGTCGCGGGCGGCGCCGAGCGAACGCTGGCCCGCGGCGGTGAGCCGACGGTGCTCGTCTGTGACGACCGCTCGGTGTATTGGGCGTCGGAAGGGCGTATCGGGCGCAGCGATTTGTGACCGGTCGCCGTGATTAGCCGTCAGCGATCAGCCGTCAGCCGTCGGCCGTCAGCTTCCGATGAAGCGCTGTGAGCATCTTGTTCACCTCGACGACGCTTGCGTGAAGGTGGGTCGCCCGGGTGAGGTGCGGCAGTGGACTTAGCGTGCGATCCCGACGCGCTGCCCGAACGTGCCTCCCAGGTGCTGCACGAGCTGCCGGCGCCACCAGCTCCAGTCGTGCGCCGCTTCGTGGTCCCAGATGTCGACCACGCTCGGGATCTGCTTGTGCTCGAGCACCCGCCCGAGCGCGATCGTCTCCTCGATGCAGCCTTCTTCGTACTTCCCGCGGCCGCACACCAGCGTCAGGTGGGTGTTGCGCACCAGCTCGAGCGCGGGCCCGGTGAGGCCCGGCACGTAGGCGAGCGGGTTGTTGAAGTACACCGACTCGTCTTGGTAGCCGTCGGTGAACGCCGTCGCGAGGTAGCGGCCGCTCAGGCACAGCGCGGATCGGAACACCGTCGGGTGCTTGAGCGCGAAGTTCGCCGCGTACATCGCCCCCAAGCTCGCGCCCACGCACGCGAGCGGCACGTCGGCCGTGCGGCAATCCTGGCGGATCATCGGCACCAGGGTGTCGAGCACGAAGCGCTCGTACGCGAGGTGCCGCTCGATGCGCCACGACGCCGGCCGCTCGCGACGGGTCCACGCCTCGGCGACGTTCGACTCCGGGCAGTACAGCTTGAGCCGCCCGGCGTCGAGCAGCGGGCGCAGCAGGTCGATGAGGCCATGCTGCTTCCACTCGTGGGCGAACCCGGCCGCCGTCGGGAAGACGACCACCGGAGGCCCAAAGTGGCCGTAGCACCAGAGGTGGACCTGGCGACCCATCGCGTCGGACGGCAACATGAGGTGGCGATCGTGCATGACGGGCCGTCTACCACGCGGCCGCGCGTGCTCCAAGCGGCGCGCGCGCTCAGTCGCAGAACGGGCCGTCGACCACGAACGCGTTGTTCGTCTCCGTGCACTCGGTCAGGAACGTGGTGGTGCCGTTGTCGTCGGCGACGACGACGAGCGCATCGGCCCCTGCGAGGTCCTCGGCCGCGATCTCGAGGGTGTAGCTCGGTGAGGACCAGCCTCCCGCCACGAGATCCGGCACGACGACCGCGCCGAGCAGCGTGTCGACGCTGCCGCGCCGCGCGTAGACCGCCATCGGCGTGCCGACGTCGATCGCGGACTCGCTGCGGTTCAGCAGCCGGAACGAGACGAGCACCGTGCCTTCGTCGCAGTCGTCCAGGCACACGTCGACCACGTCGGCGGCGAGGTCGATCAGCGGGCTCCCGTCGACGCGATCGAGCGTCGAGTGCCACGAGTTGAACGTGGTGAAGTTCTGCACCGCCGTCTGCGGCACCGTCAGGTCGTCGTTGACGTTCGAGATGCTGTAGGCGTGCTGGTTCCAGACCTTTCGGCCGGGCGCCCACGACGCGTCGCGGTCGCCGTAGACCGACAGCGCCTCGCCGTAATTGGCGTGGCAAACGACGATCTCGGCGTTGTTGTCGTTGTCGACGTCGGCGATGACCGGGTAGTCCATCATCGTGTCGGATGCGTGCTCGCTCGAGTAGAACTTGACCGCCCCGGTGAGCCCGTCGAACGCGATCATCTGGACCTCGTCGATGTAGACGACCTCCGGCTGGCCGTCGCCCTCGAAGTCGAACACGCTCGCGCCGCTGGCGCCCGACATGTCGGTGGCGCGTGCCGTCCACAGCGTGGTGCCGTCGTGGTTGAGCGCGTAGACGTTGTTGCCGCCCGCGACGACGATCTCCGGGTACCCGTCGAGGTCGATGTCTTCGATGGCCGACGGCGACACGATGTTCGCCGACGGGATCGTGAGCGGCCCCCACAGGACGCGGCCGTTGGTGTCGATCACGCGCACCGTGTTGAAGCTCGACGCGACGATCTCGCCCTCCGGGTCGTCGTCGAGGTTGGCGATGCCGATCATGCCGTCGTCAGCGGACGGATCGTACCACACCGCGACGCCATCCGCGTTGTACCAAGCGTTTCCGACGATTACCTCCTCGACGCCGTCGAGGTCGAGGTCGGCGATCGCGGGCACCGCCGACTCGTCGATGCCGAAGACCGAGCCGTACGAGCCGCGCCCGTACGCGCCGACCCCGCGTGTGGTGCCGTCGGCGCCGTTGAGGATGACGCGGCCGACCACGACCTCCGCGTGGCCGTCGTGGTCCATGTCGGAGACCGCTGGCGCGGTCGCGTAGTCGAAGTCGTCGCCGACGAAGTGGGCCGACTCCCACACCTCGTTGCCGTTGCGATCGAACGCGACCGCTGTGTAGTCGCCGGCGCCGAGCAAGCTGCCGGCGTACTCACGCACGGCCACGATGTCGGGGACGCCGTCGCCGTCGATGTCGGCGAGGGCGGGCGACGAGCCGAAGCCGAGGTCGTCGTCGACGCGCCAGCGCAGCGTGCCGTCGCCCTCGAGCATGACGAGGTCGCCGGAGCTGAGGGGCAACATGCCGGTGATGTTGGCGACGATCTCGGGGAAGCCGTCGTTGTCGACGTCGCCGACCGCCACGGTGGCCCGGCACGACTCCCCAGGGCCGAACGCCCACTCGACCACGGGGGTGAACCCACCCTTCGGGGGCCCCGAGCACGCGTCGGTGACGCCGACCTCCTCGGGCGCCAGCGCGTCGGGGGCGCACGACAGCTCGGTGTCGGTGGTGGAGGGGACGGTCGGCGGCGTGGTGCCCGTCTCACGCGGCTCGTCAGGCGGATCCTCGATCTTGTCGACGCCGTACTCCGAGCACGCAGCGATGATGAGCACGAGCGAAGTTGCCAAAACGAGTCCTCCCGGAGACCGCAGCTCATAACCGGCCGGCGCGCTCGCCGTTGGTGGTCGCTTCGCGCCCCCACCGGGGGTCCGGGCCGCGCGGCATGATGTCGCGCGCCCCTCCGGAGGCCGAACCGCACGCTATCTGCGAAGCGTGATCCGATGACGCCCCTCGACGAACACTCGCGACTCGGGATCGGCTGGTTGGTCCGAATTCGTTGGCTCGCCGCGCTCGGCCAAGCCGCCGTGCTCGCGACCACCTGGTTCGTCGTGCGCGCCGACCTCCCGTACGCGTGGTTGATCCTCGTGGTCGCGCTTACACCGCTATCGAACCTGCTGGTGCTGTCGCCACCGCTCAAGCGGGTCGATCCCGACGCGCTCGTGAAGGCGACCGTGGTGCTCGACCTCGTGTTGCTCACCGCGCTGCTGGCGTTGTCGGGCGGCCCCGCGAACCCGTTCACGGTCGTGTACTTGGTGCACACCGCGCTCGGCGCCGTGATGCTCGGACAGAAGTGGACGTGGATCGTCGCGTTGTTGTCGTCGGCGGGGTTCGCGTTCGTGTTCTTCGTGCACCTGCCGGTGCACGCGCTGATGCACCACTCGGGTCCAGGCGCCAACTTGCACCTGGAGGGCATGTGGGTCGCGTTCGCGATCACGTCGGCGTCGATCGCGTTCTTTGTCGCCCGCCTGGCGTCGGCGCTCAAGGTTCAGCGCGACGCGCTGGCCGAGGCGGCGGCGCGCGCGGATCGGCTGGGGGCGCTGACCACGCTCGCGACGGGCGCGGCCCACGAGCTCGGCAGCCCGCTGGCGACGATCGCGGTGAGCGCGCGTGAGCTCTCGCGGTCGCCCGACCCCGACGTGCGCGAAGACGCCGAGCTGATCCGGGCCGAGGTCGAGCGGTGCCGCGAGATCCTGCAGGACATGTCGCACCGAGCCGGCAGCGGCGTCGGTGAGGCGCCGACGGTCGTCTCGGGCGCCGAGTTCTCGGACCTGCTGGGCGTCGCGCTCGGTCAGGCGTACCGCGCGGTGGCCGAAGTGCGCGTGGATCCCGAGCTTCGCTTCACGGTCGTCCCGCGCTCGTTCGTGCGCATCGTCGCCAACCTGGTGCGCAACGCCGCCGAGGCGAGCCCGCCGGGCGCCCCGGTGGCCGTCTCGCTCGACGACGCGGGCGGCGGGCTGCGCGTGGTGGTCTCGGACCGCGGGTCGGGCATGACCGCCGACGTGCTCGCCCGCGCGGGCCAGCCGTTCTTCACGACCCGTCCGCCTGGGGCCGGCCTCGGCCTCGGCTTGTTCCTCGCCCGCACCTACGCCGACAGCTTCGGCGGCACCCTCCTCCTCGAGTCGGAGCCCGGCCGCGGGACCCGGGTGCAGCTCGACCTCCCTGGAGCGATCTCGTGACTGATGACGCTGCGTCCCTCTTGCTCGTCGACGATGACGAGCGCCTGCGCACCCGCCTCGCCCGCGCCCTCCGCGCCCGCGGCTACGACGTCGTCACGGCGTCCAACGCTGCCGAAGCGCGTGACCTCGCGGCCAAGGACGCCCCGGAGCTGGCGGTGGTCGACCTCCGTCTTCCCGATGGGACCGGCCTGAGCCTCGTCCGGGAGCTCAAGGCGCTCGACCCCAACACCAACATCGTGGTGCTGACCGGCTACGGCTCGATCGCCACCGCCCTCGAGGCGGTGCGCATCGGCGCCACGCACTACCTCACGAAGCCGTCCGACGCCGACGACATCGTCGCCGCGTTCGCCCGGAAGGGGCTGGCGCCGGACGAAGACGTCGAGGTTCCGGAGCAGACGCCGAGCCTGGCCCGCGCGGAGTGGGAGCACATCGAGCGGGTGCTCGCGGACTGCGGCGGCAACATCACGCGGGCGGCCGAGCTGCTCGGGCTACACCGGCGGACGTTGCAGCGCAAGCTCGCGAAGTTCCCCTCGCGCCGCTGATCCCGGTGGCTCGCGCGGTTGCGGCACCGCGGACCTCGTGGCGGCGGTGATGGGACTCCGCGTTATCGAGGGTGCATGCTGACACGCCTCGAGGTCAACGGCTTCAAGAACCTGATCGACGTCCAACTCGAGTTCGGCCCGTTCACGTGTATCGCGGGTCCGAACGGAGTCGGGAAGTCCAACTTGTTCGACGCGATCACGCTCCTCTCCTTGCTGGCCGAACACCGGGTGGTCCGCGCGGCCCAGCTCGTCCGCGGGGCAGACGAGGATCCGACCGACCCGCGCGACTTGTTCGCGCGCGTGGACCCCCCTCCGCCCATGACGTTCGCGGCGGAGATGGTCGTGCCGCATCGCGTCCGCGACAGCTTCGGCCGTGAAGCGGACGCGAGCATGACCTTCCTCCGGTACGAGCTCGAGCTGCGGTACGTGCCGCCCAGCGGCCCCGAGCGGTTCGGTCGCCTCGAGATCGGACGAGAGGAATTGCGGCCCATCAACCAAGGTGATGCGCCAGCGAGGCTTCGGTGGCCGCACTCGGCGGGGCGCTTCCGTAAAGAGGTCGTCCGAGGCCGTCGCGGCGCCGCTTTCATCTCAACCGAGGCTGACGGTGGCGTCGTGGTCGTGAACACCCACACAGAAGCGCGTGGCAGGCGCCGCCCCTGGGTCGCGCGCGACATGACGGCCACCACCATCGGGGCCACGTCGAACGTCGATGACCCGACCATCTTCGCCGCCAAGACCGAGATGCTGGGCTGGAGCACGGTCGCGCTGGAGCCGAGGGCGATGCGGCGGCCGGACCGCTACTGGGTCGCTCCGGACGAGGCGACCGTAGGGCTCGACGGCGCGCACCTCCCGGCCACGCTCTGGCGCATGGGCGCCACCGCCGAGGCCCGCGCGGAGGTGTGCGCGCAGGTGGCGAGCCGGCTCTCCGCCCTGGTCCCGGTCAGCGAATTGCGGGTGCGCGCGAACGACGCCAACCAACAGTACGAGCTCGAGATCAGGGAGCCGAACCAGCAGTGGCTGGGCGCGCGCGCGTTGTCCGAGGGCACGCTGCGGTTCCTGGCCCTCGCGACGCTGAGCGTGAACCCGGGCGCCACACGCGTGCTGTGCATGGAAGAGCCGGAGAACGGCATCCACCCTAGCCGCATCTCGGCGATGCTGGACCTGCTCCGGTCCATCGCGGTCGACCCGAGCGAGGCGCCGGGTCGCGACAACCCGCTGGTGCAGGTCATCGTGAACACCCACTCGTCTCGCCTGGTCCAGGAGATCGAGCGACGAGACCTCGCTGGAGAGCTCCTCATCGCGGAGGTCGCCGCGGTGCGCGGCCCGTCGGGCTCGGTGTCGAAGACGGTCCGGTTCCGTCATCGGCAGGGCACCTGGCGCAGCACAGTGACGGACCCGGGTGTGGGGGTAGGCGTCGCGCAGGCCTACCTGGACCGAGAGGTTGGTGACCAAGTCCAACTTGTCGGAGACGAGCGTGCTTACTAGGGTTTCGGCGCTTTTGGTGTGCGAGGGCCCGACCGACGAGCGGCTCGCGCCACACCTCAGGACGTTGCTCGTCCAACACGGCGCCGACGAGGCGGTCGTCCAGTGCCCAGAGTTTCGGCGCCTTCGGTCGCCACCGGGCCACGACGTAGCCGCGAAGGTGCGGGTCGGGCTGGAGCTGTTTCCAGAGACGACGCTCTTGTTCGTGCACCGTGACGCGGACGGCCGGAGCGGAGCGGCGCGCCGTGCCGAGATCACCGAGGCGTTGGCTGATTGTGTACGGCAATGGGTCGCCGTGATCCCGATCCAGGCGCTCGAGGCGTGGCTCCTGTGCAGCGCCGACGCGATCGTGGCGGCGTGCGGTCGGTCGGGTGGGTCCGGTTCGCTGTCGATGCCACGCGACGTGGAGGGCCTGGCCGACCCAAAGGCCACGCTGCGCGCGCTCGTCGACGCCGCACAAGCAGGGGTCGCGCGCCGCCGCCGCCGAACGTTCGAGGAGGTGCGCAACTACCTGCTCGAACAGCTCGACCCGGACGACCTTCGTTCCGTCCCGTCGTGGTGCGCGCTCGCGGAGGAGATCGCCGCCACCCTGCGGGCGGGTGATCTCCGGCGCCCGGCTTCGCAGGATCGCAGTGGGCGCGGCCGAATGGCGAAGGATGGGCCGTCCCGGCGATGATCCCGGTAGCGCCCGTGCCCCGGCTGAGTAAGGGTGACCGTGGCACGGACGGAGGGGAGATGCGCGGAGCGATTGGGTTGCTGGTCCTGTTGGCGGCCTGCGGCGGCAAGGACACGGCCGAGACCGGCCCGTCAGAAACGGACACGGACACGGACACGGACACCGACACGGACACGGACACCGATACGGACACGGACACCGATACCGATACGGACACGGACACCGATACGGACACCGATACCGATACGGACACGGACACCGACTCCGAGACGGGGGTCGACCTCGACGGCGATGGCGCCGACGCGAGCGTGGACTGCGACGACACCGATCCGGACGTGTTCCCAGGCAACGACGACGTGCCCGACGACGGCATCGACAACGACTGCAGCGGCGCCGACAGCGTCTCCTGCGCGCCGGATGGGGACGGCGACGGCTCGGGCGCCGGCGCCGCGACGGTGGCGGAGGGGGTGTGCCCGGAGGGCAGCGGCCCGGTCGGCGACTGCGACGACGCTGACCCGGAGCGCGCCCCTGGCCTGCCCGAGCAGTGCGACGGCGTCGACAACGACTGTGACCCGTCCACGCTGGAGGGCGCTGCCGTCGGGGGGGTGTCGTACCCGACGCTCGCCGCCGCGCTCGCCGCCGCGACGTCAGGCAGCACGGTCGAGGTGTGCGCTGGCGTCCACACCGGCAACTTCGAGATCACCAAGGACCTTACTTTGGTCTCGTTGGATGGACCCGAGGCGACGACCCTCGACGGCGGCGGCGTGGCGTCGGTCGTGTCGGTGGCGGACGGCCTCAACGTGACCATCGAGGGGTTCACGATCCAGAACGGTCGCGGCGTGGTGGGCGGCTACGGCAAGTCGGTCGGTGGCGGCGTCGTGTTCGGGTTTTACACCCACCTCGAGGTGCGCGACTGCGTCGTGCAGGACAACACGGCCGACATCGGCGGCGGGATCTCGTCGTCCTACGACTACTACTCGGGCGTCGGCATGAGCCTCGCGATGTACGACACCATCGTCCGGAACAACCGCGCCACGAGCGGGGCAGCGGGCGTGTTCGTGGTGGGTGACCTCACGATGATCGACTCCGAGGTGACCGACAACGTCGCGCCGGTCGCCGCTGGCGTGGCGGTGCTCGCGTTCAGCGCGCCTGCCGCGGTCGACGCGACGGGATCCGTCGTCTCGTACAACATCGCCTCCGACCTGGGCGGCGGCCTGTACCTGAGCGACAACGTGACCTGGGTGGGCGGCACGGTGCTGGGCAACGTGGCCACCGACGGGGCGGGGTACTACGGCGCGCCGGTCGGGCGCGCCGTCACCCGCATGGAAGGGACCGTGTTCGAAGGCAACGCCGCGACCGGGGACGGCGGGGCCGCGTTCGTGGACACCCCGGTCGACTTCGTCGACGTCCGGTTCGAAGCCAATGAGGCCGATCGTGGCGGCGCGCTGTACGTCAACGACACCACGACGATCACCGGCGGCGCCATGATCACCAACGGCGCGGGCAGCGGGGGCGGGGCCTACCTCTTCGCTGGCACGTTCACGGTCGACGCCGTCGACCTGGGCACCGACGTTACCGCGAATTCGCCGAGTGACGTGACCCTGCGCAACGGCACCGAGTTCGACTGGGAGGGCGTGTCGTCGTTCGTTTGCTCCGGCCCGTCCTGCTCGTGAGCGTCACGGGCGGTAGGCGGTCAGCGCCTCCGCCGTGCCTGGCCCCGAGTGCGACGCGACGACGGCCCGGATCGGCCGGCCCGCCACTCGGGCGCCCAGCGCCACCAACGACGCCTCGTTCTGCTCGGTGTCGTCGGTGAACACCCACGGGGCTGGCCGCAGCGCTCCGTCCTCCTCGAAGGTGGCGTTGTCGCCGACGAACAGCACGTCGTCGACGCGCCACGCCGCGCTGCCGGCGGTGTGCCCCGGCACCGCGAACACCTCGACGTCGCGGGCGCCGATCTTGAGGCGGGCGCCGTCGTCGACCTGGTGCGTGATCCGCACGCCGGTGTCGTCGCCGCCGAGCAGGCCGGGCAGCGGCCCGCGCCACAGCGCCTGCCCCGACAAGAACGGAGCTTCTGCCGCCATCCCGAAGACCGGTACCCCGGGAAGCGCGGCGAGGCCGTTGATGTGGTCGGGGTGGCCGTGGGTGAGCAAGACGGCGCGCACGTCCGCGGGGGACGTGCCGTGGGCGGCGAGGTCGGCGAGCAAGGCGGCGGCCGTGGGGTCGTTGCCGGCGTCGACGAGCAGCACGCCGCCGTCTCCGGTGTCGATCACGCCGATCGAGACGTAGCCGTCGAGCACGAGGCGGACGGGGCCGTCGCCGACCGGGCCGCCGACGGGCTCGGCGAGGCCGACGAACGCCGGCCCGACCAGCACGACCGGCGTGAGGACCACCAAGGCGACCAGGGTGACGAGGACGACGAGCACGCGGTTGCGGAGCTTCCACGCGGGCGAGGGGGCAGCGGTCACGTCTCCTCCGGGAACGGTCGGAAGAAGCCCTTCGCTTCTTCCGGACCACAGTCGAGGTGCAGAAACCAGCGCGGGCCCGCGGACGTCGTGCCGTCGGGCTGATCGAGCTCCATCACGGCGGCCTCCTGCGTGCAGGAGGCGAGCACGTTGCCGTTGGTGAGCGGGGCTCCGGCCCCCTTGGTCGCACACACGAGGGGGGAGGGGGATACCCAGGTGCCGTCGTCGTCGTCGACGAGCGTGTAGACGGCCTCGGTCGTCACGAGGCCCGGCTCGGTGCGCACGCGGAGCACGCGGGTAGCGGTCGGGTCGCCGAGGTTGTCGTAGAGCTGCACGGCGCCGTCGAGCTGACGAGGGTCGTGCTGGCCCGCGAAGCCGGGGGTATTGTGCGCGACGACCGAGGGGTCGACCGCGAACGTGACGTCGGAGGTGTCGGGCTGCACCGAGGACATCGACTGAACGAGCGACCCGGTGGTGGGGTCGACCTGGATCAGGCGGTCGAGGGCCGAGAGCGAGAGGAGCCAGGGGTCGCCGCTCAAGTCGGCGCCGTTGAGGTGGGTGGGGTCGATGGGGGTGGGCTCGAGGGTGCCCTGCCAGTACGCGCTGTCGCAGGCGCGCTCGCCGTCGGGGCCCACGGTGTCGGGCGTGATGCCGACGTCGGCGAGCCAGAACGCGTGGCCGTCGTCGGGCCAGTACACACCGTCGAGCACGAAGACGTCTTTGTCGGGGCACTCGGGCAGGCCCCACGGGGCGTAGGTGCCCTGGTCGAGGGCGGCGTTGGCGTGCCACAGCCCCCGGCCGTCCTCGCCGATCGCGTGGTGCGGGCAGGGCCCGGTGCCCTCGGCGCATGGTGCAACGAGCCGGTCCTCGGTGAACGCCCCGGACGGGTGCCAGTCGATGAGGCGCACGTTGTCGATGATCCCGAGCACCGACCCGTCGGCAGATGGGGAAAAGGCGACGGTCTGGCCACCAGGATCGAAGTACGCGGTGAGCCTGCCGTAGCGGTCGAACCGCGCCCACACGCCGTCTTCGAGCGCGTCGGCGCACGCGACGTCGAGCCACACGGGCGGGCCTTCGACTGGCACCCCGGGCCGGGTGGTGGCCCGCACCGCCAGGCGGTCGAACGGGGGTGGCCCGGAGGGTCCGACCACCACCGGGGTCTCCCAGGTGATCGGCGGCGCGTCGCTGCCGTCGACGTAGACGGACCACTCGGCGCCCTCAGCGAGGCCCCACAGCACGATCGTATGCAACGCGCCCTCCGCGGTGGCCTCGCTGCGCACCTCGGCGCCGAACCCGCCGATCTCCTCGGCGACCAGCACCACGGACCCGGGTGGATCCACCTGGACGGTGCAGGTGACGCGCAGGGCCGACGCGGGGTCGGCGCTGCACGAGAGGGTGTCTCCGTTGATCGCCGGCGACCCGGTGTCGGTGGGCTTCGGGTCGGCGGCGGGGCAGGCGAGCAGGAGGGTGAGCATTGGGCTCCGGGGAGTCAGGCCCCGACGAGGGCGCGGGCGCGCTCGAGCACCTTCTCCGCGTGCCCGTCGACCTTGACCGAGTGCCAAGCATGCACCAGGACGCCGTCACTGTCGAACAAGAACGTGGTGCGCTTGATGCCCATGCTGGTCTTTCCGTACAGGGTCTTCTCGCCCCACACCCCCCACGCGGTCAGCACGATCTTGTCGGGGTCGGACAGCAGCGGCACCGTGAGCGCGTGCTTCTCCTTGAACGAGCACTGGGCCTTCACGCTGTCGGCGGAGGCGCCGATCACGCGCACACCGAGCGCGCGGAACTCGGGCTCGAGCCTGGAGAACGCGATGGACTCGGTGGTGCAGCCGGGGGTGTTGGCGCGCGGGTAGAAGAACACCACCACGGGCGCGCCGCGGAGGCTGCTCCAGGTGACGGCGCTCCCAGCGTCGTCGGTCAGCGTGAAGTCGTCAGGGCGAAAGCCAGCTTCCAAAGATCACCTCAGCGTTGGTAGGTCAGGGCGCGGCCGCGCACGCCGTCGACGATCACCCCGTCGCGGAACACCGGCTGCCCGTCGATCACGGTCATCACAGGCCAGCCGGTCGTCGTCCAGCCGTCGAACGGGCTCCAGCCGCACTTGGTCCACACCTCGCCGTCGCGGATGGTGCGCGTCGCGCGCGGGTCGACCAGCACGAGGTCGCCGTCGTATCCTGGCTCGATCTTGCCCTTTCCGACGATGCCGTAGCAGCGTGCGGGGCCCTCGCACATCCAGCGCACGAGGTCCGGCCAGGTGCACATGCCGCGCGCGACACGATCGGCCATCAACGGGAGCAGCCACTCGACGCCCGGCATTCCGGACGGTGACCCCGGGTACGCCTTGCCCTTCTCTTCGAGGGTGTGCGGTGCGTGGTCGGTCGCGGTGCAGTCGAACGTGCCGGCGACGAGGTGCTTCCACAACGCGGTGGCGTGGCGGCCGCCGCGCACGGGCGGGTTGCACTGCGCGCGGGTGCCGAGGCGCTCGTAGTCCTCGTAGTCGAGCACGAAGTGGTGCGGGCACACCTCGGCGGTGATGCGGTCGCGCGGGATGGTGGTGAGGAAGTCTGCTTCTTCCTCGGACGAGACGTGCAGCACGTGCAGCCGGGTGCCGTACTTCAGCGACAAGCCGACCGCTTGCTTGGTCGCCATGAGCGCCGCGGTGGCGTCGCGCAGGACCGGGTGGTCGCGCGGGTGATCGGCGGGGAGGGATGCTTTGCGCTCGATCAAGCGCCGCTCGTCCTCGGCGTGCACGGCGATGAGCTTGTTGGCGGTGCGGAAGATGCGGTCGAGCACGTCAGGGTCGGTGACGAGCAGGTCCCCGGTCGACGCGCCCATGAAGATCTTGATGCCGCACGCCTTGTCGGCGGCGTTCAGGACGTCGTCGTTGTGGCCGGTCGCGCCGATGAAGAAGCCGTAGTGTACGACGCACTTCTCGGCTCCGATCGCGAGCTTCGCGTCGAGCGCCTCTAGCGTGCTCGTGTTCGGCTTGGTGTTCGGCATCTCCAAGAACGCGGTGACGCCGCCGGCGGCGGCCGCGCGGGAGCCGGTCGCGAGGTCTTCTTTGTGGGTGAGGCCCGGGTCGCGGAAGTGGACCTGCGGGTCGATGACGCCCGGCATGAGCACGAGCCCGCGCCCGTCGACGACCTCGCCGGCGACGCTGCGCGCCGAGGGGGCGACCTCGCGGATGATCCCGTCGACGACGACGACGTCGCCGACGTGCACGCCGGCGCTGCGGACGATCGACGCGCCGCGGATGGTGAGCGACCCGGCCATAGGACCTCCGTGGTGGGGGGCTAGCCGCTCAGTCGGGCACGGTCCACGCGTCGCGGGACAGATCACGGCCCGGGGGCGGGGTCGGCACCTCGATCGGGTCGCTCGCGAGCAGCGCCTTGAGGTGCGCGATCGCGGCGTCGAGCTGCGCGTCGCCGCCTCCGAACGTGGCGGCGGGCAGGTTGTCGACCTCGATCGTCGGGTCCATCCCGGAGCCCTCGATGATCCAGTCGCCTTCGGGCCCGAACACCCCGAACTCGGCGGCGGTGGCGATGCCGCCGTCGCGCAGCGTGTTGCTGGAGGTGAGCCAGATGCCGCCGCCCCAGGTGCGCTGGCCGATGACGTCGCCGAGGCCGAGCCGCTTGAAGCCCTCGGCGAACGCCTCGCCGTCGGACGCGGTGTGCTGGTCCGTCAGGACGACGATGTGGCCACGGAACGCGTACTGCATGTTCCACGACGGCGCCCCGCTGCGGGCCTGCCAGTACATCCAGGCCTTTCGCATGAGCTTCTCGAGGATCCACGAGTCGATGTTGCCGCCGCGGTTGTGGCGCACGTCGACGATGAGGCCCTTGCGGTCGAACGCCGGGTAGAACTCACGGGCAAAGCTCTCGTAGTCGCCGCCGCCCATCGCGCGCAGGTGCAGGTAGCCGAAGTCTCCATTGCTCGCGGCCTCGACGCGCTCGCGCCGCTCGAGCTCCCACCCGCGGTACCGCAGGTCGGCGTCGCGGCCGAGGCTCACCGGGGTCACGATCGTCTCGACCTTGGCGCCCGCCCGGCGGAGCTCCAGGCGCACCGGCCGCCCCGCCTTCCCGCGCAGGAGCGCCATCGGGTCCGGCACGCCGAGCGTGGGCTCGCCGTCGATCTTGACGATGACGTCGCCTTCGCGCGCGTCGACGCCCGCCACCGCGAGCGGCGGCCGCTCTTCGGGCACTTCGGGGTCGTACGTGTAGATATCGGCGATCTTCCAACCACCCGCGGCCTCGTCCCGCGTGAGGTGGGCGCCGAGGCTCGCGACGCCGACGTTCTCGTCGCCGCGGCGGGCGTCGCCGGGGCGCACGAAGATGTGGAGCGCAGACAGCTCGCCGACCATCTGCGCCATCAGGTCCGCGAGCTCGTCGCGGTCGGTCAGCCGGTCGACGAGCGGGAGGTGCCGCGCGAGCACCTCGTCCCAGTCGTTGCCGTGCAGCCCGGGGTCGTAGAACCAGTCGCGCTCGAGGCGCCACGCCTCCACGAGCATCTGCTTCCACTCGGTGCGCGGGTCGACCGGAAGCGCCCATCCGGCCAGGTTGTACTTCTTCTCGCCGAGATCGCTCACCGCGGACGGCTTGGCGTCGATGAGGTGCAGCGCGCCGCCCTTCTCGACGAGCAGGCTCTTGCCGTCCTTGGTGAGCTCGACCCGCGCGACGTCGCCGACCACCTTGACCGGCTTGGGCGGGCGGTCCGAGATCGGGGCCGCCATCAGGTTGAGCTCTTTGCCGTCGCGCTGCAGCCAGAACAACGCGTCGCCGGTGAGGATGAGGTCGCCGATGTTGCCCTCGGGGATGGGCACCCGGAGCGTGCGGCTCGCCATGTCGGTCAGGTCGATCTGCAGCGCCGGCGCGGGCTCGGCCTCGGCCTTGCGCTTCTTACGCGGCCGCTCCTTCTTCTCGGGCTCCTTGTCTTCCGGCGGCTTGGCCTCGGGCTGCAGCTCGTTGCGCGGCACCCACGGCGACAGCGTGCCGGCCTTCATCGGCACCGCGTAGATGCGGGTGGTCTCGTTGAGGTACGGCTCCGGCTGGAACGGGCCCCACGGGCTGCCGACGTCGGTCGCGAGGGCGCGCTCGGACGTGAAGTACAACCACGTCCCGTCCGGGGTCCACGCGGGCTCGGTCGACCACCACCGGTCGCTCGTGACGTCGGCTTTGACGCCGTCCGACGGCCGCACCAGCCGGATCTGTGGGAAGGTGTTGGCCGCCGGCGACGCGTACGCGAGCCAGCGGGAGTCGGGCGACCAGGTGAGCCCGGACGGCTCGTCGACCGGGTTCGCCTCGATCTGGGTGGTCTTGCCGGTCGCCGTGTCGGCGACCCACAGCTTCCAGTCGCGGTCCGTCCACGCGATCCACTTGCCGTCCGGGGACGGCACGAGGCCGCCTTGGAACGCCTTCGTCGCCGAGGTCACCCGCGTTGGCTCCGACAGACCGTCTGCGGGCAACTTCCAGACCGCGAGCTCGCCGTCTTGGTCGGACCACGCCACCAGCGAGGTGCCGTCGCCGATGAACCGGGCGTCGCGCCACCGCACGCCGTCGTCGCGGGTGACCTGCACGAGCCGGGTGCCGTCTTCGTGGGGCGCGACGAACACGTGGCCGCGCGCGGTCAGGGCCACGCGGTCGCCGGTGGGGGACGGGTGGGCGGCGGTCAGCCAGGCGGAGGGGTTGGTGATCCAGCGCTCGCGGGTCTGGTCGAAGTCGGAGAGGAGCTGGATCGGCACGACGCGGTCGTCGCCGGTGGTGAGGTCGTGGACGCGCAGGTCGGCGCCGAGCTGGTAGGCGACCTTGCCCCCGAACACCGAGGTGCCCATCACGTCGAAGCCTTCGTGCTTGGTGTGCTGCCGGGGGTCGCTGCCGTCGGCTTTGCACGACCAGACGTCCAGGGTGCCGTCGCGGTCGGACACGAAGACGACGCGGTCGCCCCAGGCCGCGGGCTGGCGGCTGGTGACGTCGTCGTCGAACAGGGGCCGCGCCTCACCGGCGCCGTCGTAGCGCCAGAGCTGCTGGATGTAGCCGCCGGTGTAGCGCTTGGTCCACGATCCCTGGAACGGCAGGCGGGTGAAGATGAGGGAGTCCGCGCCGATCCAGGCGCCCTCGTCGGCCTGGGCGAGCGGGACGACGTCGCGGGCGAAGGTCGTGGGGTGCAGGGTGACGAGGCGGGCGTCGGGCAAGCCGGAGTCTCGACGAGACGAGACGACGACCTGTCCGTCGGGGGTCCAGCCGCGCGCGGTGCCGCCTTCGTAGGTCAGGCGGGTCGGCAGGCCGCCGGAGGCCGGCATGACGTAGACCTCCTGCGGCCCTTCGTAGGTGGCGTCGAAGGCGATCCAGGCGCCGTCCGGCGAGAACGAGGCGCGGCGCTCGACGCCTTGGTGGGTGGTCAGGCGGGTGGCGACGCCTCCGGTGACGGGCACCCGCCAGAGGTCGCCTTCGGCGGTGAAGACCAGGGTGTCCGCGAACAACGCGGGATCGCGGAAGTAGCCGGGCGAGGTCTGGGCGAGGGCGGTGGACAGGGCCAGCGAGAGCAACACGGAGCCTCCGGGGGCCCGAAGGTACCACGCGGGCGGCGAGGCGTCCGCGGTCGCGCGGGGCGTGCGGCGGGCGAGCGAGCGGCCCACCCCGGCTGCGTTCGCACCTCGTCGGCCCTGAGCAGGGGACATCCGCGTCAAGGCGTCCGAATGTCAAGAATATGTCAGCGTTGGGCTGGAGCCTCGGCGAATGCTGGCCGACCGAGGGGGGGGGGGTACTTCTCTCGTACCAACAAGGAGTGCGGGATGTCGTGCGAAGGAGCGGGTGTGTTCGTCTATGGGCCCGAAACGCTGTTCGCGGAGGATACGACGGGTACGATCCACGTCGTGGCCGGGCCGATCTCGACGGCGAGCGTCAAGGCCGTTCGGGCGGCGGCGCTGGAGATGATGGCGTTGACGTCGCCTGGTTCGGGGCAGCTCGGGTACCAGCTCTCGAATGACCAGGTGACGTGGTACGACGACGCGTCGACGCCGACCGCGGATGCGGTCACGTTGTTGGGGTCGGCAGTGACGAGCGTGACTACCGCCTACGGCGTGGGCTTCACGTCGTTGCCGCAGAGCTCGCAGGCCGGGAAGTTGTGGATTCGGTTCGTCGTGCTGGTGAGCCGGACGTCGGGCACTGGGCTGGTGGCGGTACGGGTGAGCGGGCGCATCGAGACGAGGTCAGCATGAGCTTCGGGATCAAGGCGTCGATCCGGACCGGGGCGATCCCGGTTCGGGCGGGGGTGGGTACGCTGGGAATCGGCGCGACGCGCGCCGCCGTCGACAGCGGGGCTCCATTCGCCCAGGCGGGAGGTGAGTTGGCGCGGACGGAGCCGCCACCAGGGTTTCACGTCCCTGCGTTCATGTTGTGTCCACCGACGATTTCCTGGGTGCGGACGTGGCTGGAGGTTTGTTTCGGCTCCCTCGGGAGTTCTACTGCCTATGTGCGTGAGTGTACTCAGCGCATGGAGACGGAGTATTCCGTAGTTTCGGGCGGGACGACTATCGATGGTCCAGTCATGCAGTGCGTGCCGGGTGCGACGCGTTCGACAGGCCCTGAAGTCTGTGGACCATGCACTGGTCCATCGGGCCTTGCGTGACATCTAGACTAGAACCTGGATGACTTCAGTCCTGACTGATTGTTGCCGTTGAGTACGGTAATGTGAGTATTCGTGCCATTCATGCTGAACGATTCGCATAGAGAAAGCCGGTGACGGGGCGCCTCCGGTATCTGTGGGTGATTGGCGTGGCCGTTGCGTTGGCCATTCTTCTGGCCTTTTGGAATCGCGGCTCGCGGCGTATTGCAGTCTTGGATGGGATATCTGTCGAGGATGCCGCCGTCAACGGTGCACAGGCGTCGCGGGTCCGACCGTCTCGCCCCCTCGGGCGCGGCGGTGGCGCTGACCTCTACGACAGCGCGAGTCCGGTGGTCAGGCCTGGGGCTGCTACGGTTGAAGTCGTTTGCCCGATGCCGATTTCTGGGGTCACCACGACTGCAATGCTCGTCAACCATGAGGAGAACGGATTTTTCCTGGTGGACGTGGTGAACGGGCAAGCACAGATCGCGGAGTGGATGGTGCAGTGGAGTCAGAATGGTGGGTGGTTGTCGAGCGAGACGCTGAGCCCAGTTGCGGTTCGGTTTGACGCGTCGGAGGATCGGACAACCTGCGTGGTAGAGGATGCCTTTGATGCGACTACCATCGGTTGGGTCGAGGGCACGGTGGCGCCATGCGAGGAAGAGATAACGGTTCGAGGTTGCCGCACGGGAGCAGTCGTCGATCCCGCGGACGGTTGCACCTTTCGGCTTGCCATACAGGATGGGGAGGAATGCACGCTTCAGGCGGCGCCCTTGTATGGCGAGGCGCTGATAGCCGGTGCGATGCCTATTATCACGTCATGGGCTGAGGTTGATGTGGTGGGTGTTGCGGGCATCTCGCAGTCCGTTGCCTTCGCGCTGCCACCTCCATTGACTGTCGTCCTCGGGATCGGGGTCGCTTCGGATGAGCGCGGGGTGGTCGTGGTGGATCCGAGGAGCCAGGGGTCGTTGCGCGTTGGCGACATCATTAGGTCGGTGAACGGAACACAGGTTGAGGTGCTCGAGGATCTTGATGAAGCGATGATGGGTACAAACGTCGGACAGGCCGTGCGCGCGGAGGTAGAGCGCGACGGCACGACCCACGATGTTTGGGTCGAGCCCATCCTTGTTCGGCACGAGGGCTTTCGGTAGCGAGCGCGCCGGCCACGGTGGTCCACGAAGACACCGACCTCTTGACGGCAACGCCGGCCGCGCAGACGCTTCGGTCCTGCCGCCTGCACTCGCGTGTCGGGTCGTTCACCCCTTGCTCGCTCGCAGGATACGTACACCACGCCGTCGGCGAGGCGTCCGCGGTCGCCCGCGCGTGACGATTTTAACTGGGTGCAGCCGGGCCTCCGTCAACCTGGCTAGCGGCAATTCTGGGCGCGGGGATGGAAGAAGGCGGTACTTCGGGTGATCAGGTGGCGTTGTACCCACTCACCGATGCACCCGAGGC
>CAIUDO010000156.1 GCA_903897935.1 uncultured Pseudomonadota bacterium | reverse complement strand
GACCTCTTGTCCAGGACTGTAACGTTTACTGCTTGCTACCCGACCGGGTCGTACCAACCGGCCCACGCGCCCGTCGCGGGGTGCAGGAGCTCGACGGCGACGCGTTCGTCGGGGGTCAGCCCCTCCCACCACGCGGTGATCTCCATCAGGTACGACTCGCCGCTGCCCATCCGCCACGCGATCGACGCGGGATCAACGCCCGGCGACCACTGCCACGGCAGCGGCATCATCGTCGTGGGTGGCTCCCGATGCCCCCGGAGCCGGTCGCGGGCCTCCATCAGCGCGAACCCGAGCAGGTTCTCACCGCGCCACCGCGCCACCTGCCGACAATCCGGGTTCGACGCCCCCATCCCGATGCCCCAAATCGCGTCGCGCGGGCTCGCTTCGACCAGGACGACCGACCCCGTCGCGACCAGCCAGCCAGCCAGCGCGGGGTTCTGCCGAAACTTCTCGACGTTGCCGGTGCGCACGATCGCCGACCGGACCCGCTCCCACGCCTCGTTGTCGAAGTCTTTGACCCGGCGCCCCAGCGCCTTCGCGGCACCAGGCGACGACGCTGCGAGGATCTGGGGCACCATCGCGTCGTCACCGAAGAATCGAGCCTTCTCCGCCATCATCCAGTGCTCGGCCGTGGCGTACGTGTGCCCGGCGACGGTGAACGGGGCCTCGAACCACTGGCTGAGCACGTGCGGCCCGAGCTGACCGGACGCCGGCGCGGTGTGCCCCCAGAAGAACAAGAACTCGAGCGGCTCACCCGCTTCCTGTCGGGTCTGTAGCGCTTCCTTCGCCGATGGCATGGCGCCTCCGCGAAGGGGCTAACGGGCCACAGACGCCCCCACCAACACCGCCCACGGCCCCACCATCGGCGACCACGGGTCCGGCGCCTCGCCGTGCTGCCCGACGGCCTCGGCGCTGAAGGTCACGGTGTCGGCCCGGGCCCAGACGTGCTGGCTCACGCGCGCGCCCGCCAGCCGCCACGGCCCGCCCCAGCCCGCGAGCCCCGTGACGGTGAACCCACGGCCCTGCCAGCCGATGTACCCGTCGACGACGTGCGGCGTCGCGGCGGGGCCGTCGAGGCCGGCGGTGCCGACCCAGCGCGCGCGGCCGAAGCAGTCCCCGTCGGGCATGTCGAGCACGACCGCGCCCTGCACCGCGCGCGCCGACCCATCGGGACCGGAGGCTCGCTGCACTTGCACGTCGGCCCGCAGCACCCCGGCGCCGAACGCTTGGTCCCACGCCGCGGTCAGCGCGTCGACCTGCCGACCGGCGCTCGGGTCCAGCACCACCGCGACCTCGTCGTCCATCCGTACGGGATCGAGGTCGGTCATCGGGCCGTACCTGGCGGCAGACACGCTCACCGCGGTCGACCGCCCTGGCGACACCCCCACCGAGACGCGGGGGGAGAGGTCGACCGTCGACAACACGTCGTCGGTGTGGGCGACCCGGATGACGTCGAGCCGCGCACCCCCTTGCACATCGAACACCGACGGCCGCCAAGCCTCGTTCACGAACGCCCAGCCCCGCGCGCCGGTGACGTACCACGCGCTCGACGGCGCCGTTACGCGCTCGGCGTCCGTACGCGACCCCCCGAGGCCGACCTCCACGGCGTGATCCCCCGGACGCGCCGTCACCGCGCCCCGGGCGGCCTGGGTCATCTGGGCGCGCGTATCGGCGCCGGTGACGGTGGCGTGGCGCAGCGCCGACACCGACAGATCCGTGGCCACCGACCGGCTCGCGTACCAGCGCCAGCGCGTGGCCCCGAGCGCGAGCGCCCTCGTGTCGCCGCTGCCCTCGTACGACGACGGCTCCACCATGCCCTCGACAGAGACGTGGTTGCCGTCCACCTCCGCGAGCGCGTTCACCCGCGCTCGGTGCGCCGACAGCGCGTCCCCGGCCACTTCCGTGCGCTGGTACCCCCATTCGGCGCCCAACGTCCCTCCGTGGCCGACCGACCCGCCACCGGACACGCCCGCGCGGACCCCAGCAGCGGCCGGCTCCCACAGCACCTGCGCGTCCCAGACGGGCTCGGGCATGGGGAGCCACGCCGAGACGACATCGCCCCCGGGGTCGAGCGCACCCCCGCCCGAGGTCGCCACCAGCTGCACGTCGTCGTCGCGAAGCAACGCAACGGAGCGTTCGCCGAACACGTCGGTGACGTCGACGCCGTTGACCACCTGCCGATACCGCCGATCCGCGGTCGGAGCAGGCCGGGTCACCAACGACGACGCCAACCCGAACCGTTGGTGCAACGGCAAGCGCTCCGGCTCCGGCAACCACGTCCGGACCTCGCCGCCCGCGTAGACCGCCCCGTACGCGGGATGCAGCACGATCTCCCCCGCGCTTCGGAGCGCCTCGCTGAGCCTGACCGCCGGGACCACGGTGACGTACGCGTGGTCGAGCGCGACCCCACGCACCTTGATGCGGTCGAACCCACGCGTCGAGACAGTGAGTGCGCACACCTTCGCTGGGACGTCGTCGAAGCGGTACGCGCCCTGGTGGCCACTCGTGGCCAGGCGCGCGGGCTCGCCCGGGCACGACAACCGGACGCGAACGCCCGGGATCGGGATGCCCGTCAGATCGGTCACCACGCCGATCGCGGCTCCTTCGGCCCGAGCGACCTCCGAGGACAAGGCGATGGCGACGCTCGGCCACATGACCGCCGCATAGCGTTCGATTCCGCAAAGGCAAGGACCGACCACGGCCCGCCGTGTGTTTCGGTCTCTGTGAGCCCTGTGCCTCTGTGGTTGGTACTGCCGGTCGGCTGGGCCAACGCGGAGCTTGTGATCCGGCGGGCCGGGCGGCGCGATCGAAGTGGAGATCCCCGACGTCGCGCCCGTACGCGCACCAGGCTCGCGGCCACGCCCCAGCGGACCGGCGCGGAGGATACGGGCGCGCCATGAACGCCCCCCCCGTCGCCGAGCGCGCGCTCGACCACCTGCACACCTTCCTCACCGCTCGCCACCCCGGCTACGAGGACGACCCGGACCTGCACAACCAGGCGCGCGCGCTCTCCGAGGCCTACACCGCCGGCCGACTGACGCCGGGCGCCGCGGCGTCGACGGCGTACCTCGCACACTTTGGCCCGAGGGCCATCGTCGCCACCGCGCGCGCGATGCGCGCCGTCCCGTGCCCCGAGATCGTGCTGGAGGTCGGCGCCGGCAGCGGCGCGTCAGCGCTGGTGCTCGCGCTGTCGGGCGCCCGCGAGCTGTTCTTGTGCGACGCCGATCCTCGGGCGCTCGAACGCGCTGAGGCCCTGCTCGACGGCCTCGCCGCGGTCACCACCATCCCCGCCCCCGTCGGCAGGCTGATGCCGAGGTACACCCCGCGCTTGGTGCTGTCGGCCTTCAGCTTCGGTGAGCTGCCCGGGACGCCTGCCGAGGCGCTCGCGTCGCTCCGCGGGGCGGCGCCCAAGGCGGAGCACGTGGTGATCGTCGACGCCGGGGACCGCACGCACGCACGACGGGTACAAGAGGCCCGCGCGGTCGCGCTCGCAGCGGGCGACGTGGTGCTGGACCCCTGCCCCCACCAGGGCGCGTGCCCGGCGCTCGTCCGGTCCACCGACTGGTGCATGTCGCGGCTCGACAAGCGATTGCCGGCCCCGCTGGCCCGCTTCGCGGAGGGGGTCGGCCGAAGCGCCGACGACATGGCCGCCAGCCTGCTGGTGCTCGGCCCCGGCGCCCCCGCGGAGGGCGCGCTCGTGTTGTCCCGTCCACACGTCGAGAAGGGGCGGGTGCGGGTGCCGGTCTGCGGTCCAGGCGGCCTGCGGTACCTGCAAGCCCTGTCGCGGCACTCGGCCGCCTACGCGTACCTCACCGGCTTGTCGGCCGGGGACCCGATCGCGGCGCTCGCGCCGCGCCCCGGCACCGACACCGCCCACGTCACGGAGGGCCCCGCATGACGCCCGACCGCGCCCTCGACGGCCTCCGCGCCGGGGTCGGGGCCCCGCCCCCCGCCCGCTTGCCCGTCGGAGCGCCGCGCCACGAGCTGCTGCGCACACCCGCCGCCGCGCGCGTCGGCGCGCTCGCCGCCGCGGACGGGTTGTTCTGCTTTCACTACGAGCACCGCGCGTGGTTGTCGTTGCCGGACGACTGGTTGCCGGCCGACGCCGACCCCGAGGCCGACGTCACCGAGTGGGTCGAGGGCGTGCGCGCCGAGCCCAAGTACCAGCAGTTCCGCCACGACTTGATGGTCGCGAGCCTGCACCCCGGCCACCGCGGCAAGTGGACGGCCCACGAGCTGTGCCACCGCCTCGTCGGCTACGGCTGGCGCGCCGGCGCGTCACCGCTGTTCCACGCAACCGCCGCCCGCCTCGCCGAGCTCGTCCCGGTGATGTTGTGGTACTTCCTCGACGACGCGTTCGTCGCGCGGTGCGACCGGCACCAGCACGGCGGCGGCTTGTTCCGCGACCACTGCGCCGCGTGCGAGCGGGTGGCGGCCCCGACCGCCGACGATCCGCTCGCCGTCGAGCGGGTACGCGAGGGCCTCCGCTTCTTCGACGCCGAGCTCGCGGCGATCGCGCGCACCCGCCGCACCGGGCGCCCGGTCGCCAACTGCTACGCCACCCTCGACTTGTGCTCGGACGGCCTCGCCTACGCGGCCGCGCACAACGCCCGCCTGCAGTCCCGGACGTTCCACGACTACGCCGAGCGGTTCTTGACGCCGGGAGCGGGCTGGTCGGCGACGCTCGACGACCTCGAGGCGCGGGCGCGCGCGGTCGTCGCCGCGATCGTCGACCCGGACGCCCGACTCGAGCCGCAAGCCAAGACCCCGGAGGCCGGCGCCGACACGTGGGCCCGTCAGGACGTCGGCTGGAGGCTGATGCAGGTGCAGCTCGACTGTGAGCCCGAGTGCGCCGACGCGATCGAGCCGATCGTGCTGGCCCTGGCCGCCGGCGGCGCCGTCGCCGACGCCCGGGAGGCGTGGCGCGCGCTGGTCGAGGAGTGGGAGCTGCCGCCCGTCGAGGTGGTGTTCGGCGTCGGGTACGACATCGGCGGCGGGCTTCGGTGCGCCGAGGTCGCGCAGGCGGGCGTCACCAGCGCGCTGCCGCTCACGTTCGCCGACCGCGCGCCGGACGTCTCCGCGCTGCTCGCCGCCGACGCCGACGCCCCGTCGCGCGAACACATCGGGCTGCGGTTCGTCGCGTCGTTCCGTGACGATCCGTGCGCGGAGCTCGCGCGTTGGGAGGCCATCGTCGCGTCGATGCCGCCCGGGGAGGCCGAAGACGACGCGCTCGTCGGGCTGTCTCCCGACGGGTGGTGGCGCCTCGCGCGCAACGCGCGGATCGAGCGGTTCGAGGTGGACGTGTTCGCGCAGGCGCGTCGCCTCGCGGCCGGTCGGGGCGCCCGGTCGCCGACGGCCTCCGAGCGGGACCCGATCGAGGTCGGCTTGGTCCGGCGCGGGGCCGGCGACGTCACGGTGGTGCCCCTCACGTCGTCGGAGCGCGCCGCGTTGGTGGCGCTGCCGGAGGGCGGCGGGGCGTTGCCATGCTCCGCCCGGCGCTTGGCCGCGCTCAGCGAAGCGGGGCTGATCCTGCCGGCTCGCTGGCCCGATCCGTGATCGTGGTCGGGTCGGCTGCAGAGTCGGCGACGATCGAGCCGTCGAGGGCGTGCACGACGACGGCCCGCGTCGACGCGCCGGCGTCGGCGGAGAGGTAGAAGAACCACGCGGGCAGCGCGTCGGCGCCGACGCCGTACAGCGAGAGGTCACGTTCTTCCGATGGATCGACCTTGGGTCCGTACGCCTCGACCACGCAGACGGCGGCGGGCTCGGGCAGCCACTGGGAGGCGTCGCACAGCAGGGTGATGCCGAGGGCGTCCTCGCACGCTGTGGCGACCGCGCTCGCGCCGTCGGGCAGCGGGTAGCCCTGGTCCTGGCTGTAGGTGGTGAGGCAGGCGTCGCGCGCCTCGCCGGTCTCTTCGACGGGCCCGCACGCGACGAGCGTGAACACGACGACGAACGGCAAGAACCGCATGGGGCACGTCTAACGGTCCGGGCGGAAGGGCGCGGGTGGGCCGGCGCCGCGCTGGAACACGATCATCCGCACCACCGGGATCACATTCGACGGCGACGCATCGCACCTTCGGAGCCTCGCTTTGGGCGCGCCCCCCCGGGCTGGGGTCAGGTCGATCACTCTCGAAACCGCCCGTCCCCCGACCGTACAACCCCGATGATCGGCGCAATTCGGGGTGCCGACAAAAGTGATCGACCTGACCCCTCCCGAGGGCTCCTGACCCCTCCGGAGGGCTCCCGACTGGGCATCCCTTCCAACGCCGGTGATCGGCGCACCGCGAGACGCCCGTCGAATGTGATCGACCTGGCACCTCGGACTCAACCCAGGGGTCAGGTCGATCACTTTCGCCAACGCCCGATCGGTGACGACCGAACGCCCACGATCGTCGTGCCGACGAACGTGATCGACCTGACCCCGAGTTGGAGCGTCAGGCGCGAATATCGGATGGAACATGATGATCCCGAGTGCATTCATAGCCGGCAGAACGTGAACGACCCGGCACCCGATGCCG
>CAIUDO010000155.1 GCA_903897935.1 uncultured Pseudomonadota bacterium | reverse complement strand
TGCGGCATCCGGACCGTCGTGATCCACCCGTGCGCGTCCGTCTTCTCGGCGTTCGGACAGCTCTTCGCGCGGCCAGAGCATCGTACATCGGTGCCGCTCAGGGCAGCGCTCCCCGGCGCGTTCGTTTGGGTCGCCGACGCGGCGCGTCGCGCGGTCGCGGCGCTCCCGGCGGCGGGCGGCGGCGAGGTCGCCGTGTCGGCCGCGGTGCGGGTGGTCGGGACCGAGCTGCCGATCGAGCTGTCGCTCGATCCCGCGGCAGGGCCCGACGCGCTCGTCGCCTCGTTCGAGCAGGCATATCGTCAGCGGTTCGGCTACGTCGCCGCGGGCGCCCTCGAGGTCGTCGAGGTTCGGGCGCGGTGGGGGGGCCCGCGCCCGGAGTGGCCCGCCGTGCGGTCGGCGTGGGGTGTCGGCGCCGCGCCCGTCGCGGGTCCCCGCGTGGTGCACACCCCGACCACGTCGATCGTCGTGCCCGTCGGGTGGACCGCGCGCGCCGCCGACGACGTCCTGCTGCTCGAGTGCGTCGCGGCGATGGGCGGGCCCGATCTGCACGACCACGCCGGGGTCGCCGTGTGGTCGACCCGCTTCGTGGCCGTCGCCGAAGAGGCCGGCGTCGCGCTGCAGCGCCTCGCGCGATCCGTGTCGATCCGTGAGCGGCGCGACTTCTCGTGCGGGGTGTTCGACGGCGCCGGGCGCCTCGTCGCGAGCGCGCCGCACGTGCCGGTGCACCTCGGCGCGATGGGCGAGACGGTCCGAGACCTGATCCGCACCACCGACCTGTGGCCTGGGGGGGCGTGGGCGCACAACGACCCGGCGGCGGGGGGCTCACACCTGCCGGACATTACCGTCGTTACGCCCGTATCGCTCGACGGCGCCCAGGTGTTCGTGGCCTGTCGGGGCCACCACGTCGACGTCGGTGGATCGACCCCGGGATCGATGCCGCCGCGCGCAAGCCGTCGCGACGAAGAGGGGATCGTGCTGCGACACCTCTGCCTGGTCGATCGCGGCGGGGCGTGGCGGGACCCGAGCGCGGCGTTGGCCGGCTGTCGCGACGTTCCGACCGTGATCGCCGATCTGCGCGCGCAGGTCGCCGCGAACGCGAGCGCGGCGGCCGCGCTGGCGCGGCTCGGGGACGGCGCGACCGTCACGCGGTGGATGGGCAGGCTGCTCGCGACCAGCGAAGCGGCCGTGCGCGACGCGGTCGCCCGCCTCGGATCGGGCGACGCCGCCGACGTCATCGACGGCGTCCCGCTGCGGCTCGCGGTGCGGCGCGCCGGGTCGGGGCTCCGGTTCGACTTCACGGGCACCGGGGGGCCCCACCCGGGCAACCTCAACGCGCCGCCCGCGGTGACCCGCGCGGCGATCTTGTACGCGCTGCGGGTGTTGGTGGGCGGTGTGTTGTCGCTCGACGAGGGGGCGCTCGGGGGCGTCGAGATCGTCCTGCCGACGGGCTCGATCCTCGATCCACCCGCCGATCGTGCCGTCGCGGGCGGCAACGTCGAGACCTCGATGCGGGTGGCCGACCTCGTCCTGCGGGCGATCGGAGGGTTCGCGGCGTCGCAGGGCACGATGAACAACCTGACGATCGGCGGCGACGGGTGGGCGATCTACGAGACGATCGGCGGCGGGCAGGGAGCCGGGCCGCGTGGGCGTGGGCCCTCGGGGCGGCAGATCCACATGACGAACACCCGCGCGACCGACCCCGAGCTGCTGGAGTCGCGGGCGCCTGTCGCGGTGCGCAGGATGGCGCTTCGACGGGGATCAGGCGGCGTCGGTCGTCACGACGGCGGCGATGGCCTGATCCGTGAGCTGGAGCTGCTGGCGCCTGCGCGGGTGTCGTTGCTCGCGACGCGCCGCGACGCCGGCGCGCCGGGGCAGCTTGGGGGTGGAGCCGGCGCCCCGGGGGCGGACTTCGTGCGCTGGCCTGGGGGCGCGTGGTTGCCGTGGGACGGCGCCACGGTGACGCTGCCCGCTGGTGCGCGGGTGCGGGTCGAGACGCCGGGAGGCGGCGCGATCGGCGAGACGGTTGCGCCGACCTCGGTTAGCGGCTCCGGTCTGCGCGTGGGGTGACTCGTGAGGTCATGGTTGAGCGGGCTCGTCGGGGCCTTTTCGTTGTTGTGGGGAGCGGGCGCGTCGGCCGCTACGTACGGAGTCGGCGCTGCGCTCCCTCTGTCTGGTGAGAAAGCCGCCGAGGGCGCTGCTTACAAGGCGGCGTTGGAGCTCTGGGTCGCCGACGCGAACGCGTCCGGCGTGCTCGGCGACGACACGTTCGTGCTGAAGGTCGAGGACGATGGCAACGACGCGGCGATGGCGAAGGCCGCGGCCGAGCGCTTGGTGGCCGACTCGTCCGTCATCGCGGTCATCGGCCACGTCGACACGGCGGCGGCCCTCGCCGCCGCCGACGTCTACCAAAACGCGGGCGTGCCGCTGATCACGCCGACGGTGTCGAACCCGGCGCTCACGCGAGGGCGCTCGTACGTGTTCTCGATGAACGTCGCGAACGACGTGCAGGCCGAGACGCTGGCCGTGTACCTCCAGTCCGTTCAGGAGGCCGACCGCGTGGCGGTGCTGTCCGCCACCAGCGACTACGGCGCCACGCTGCTGCGTGGGTTTCAAGCGAAGGCGGGTCGGATCGGCCTGAGCATCGAGAAGTCGAACACGTTCGACGAAGCGAAGGTCACCGAGAAGCTGATCTCCGACATGTTCCCCGAGGCCGAGGCCGCGCGGGGTGGTCGGGCCGGAGGAGACGGTGGCGGCGGTCGGCCCGACGGTGGTGGTCGGCCGGATGGCGCGCCCCCGGGTGGTGACGGCGCGGCCCGCCCGGCGCCTCCTGGTGGTGGTGGTGGTGG
>CAIUDO010000154.1 GCA_903897935.1 uncultured Pseudomonadota bacterium | reverse complement strand
CGGCGTCGCCGCGCTCCTCGAGCAGCCCGGCCAGCAGCACCAACTTGGCAGAGCTCTGCAACGTGAACACGTGGCGGTCGGCGTCTCCGGCGGCGCACCGCGCGCCGTCGGCGGTCTCG
Source organism: uncultured Pseudomonadota bacterium (assembly GCA_903897935.1). Lineage (GTDB taxonomy): Bacteria > Myxococcota_A > UBA796 > UBA796 > CAIUDO01. The sequence goes on along the minus strand of CAIUDO010000154.1, from coordinate 1,453 downwards.
ACCGCCGCGCTCGTCAGCTCGGGATCAGCGAGCGCGAGCTCGGGGATGTACGCCGCAGGGGCGCCGTCCTCACGCTCACGCGCCCTCGCGACCGCGTCGTCCAGGACGGCGACGATCCACTCCATCCAGTCCTCCCTCCGCCGTATGGTAGAACGGGGTGAGCGGGGGCGTCGGTGGTCGGGAGCTTGTTCCTCGTGTGGATGGCGGCCGCGGCCGCCGATGAGCCGGCGGTGTTCACGCTCGACAGCGTGCTGCTGCCGCCGATCGGGGGCGCGGCGCCGGGCCTCGATCTGACGGTGTTCGACGGCGCGCTGCGCGACACGTTCGGCGCTCGCTTCGTCACCGTCGGCCTCGACGAGGTCGACCCCGTCGACGGTGTGTCGGCGCCCAACTACCTCACGTCGTGCCCCGCGGGCGCCCGCGACGGCTGCGTGTACGTGTTGGCGGCGCGCGCTGCGGTCGAGTGGGCCGTCTCGGCCGAGCTCGCGACGGGCGCGGTCGGTCCGGAGGTGGTGGTCGCGTTCTTGGACGTGCGCCGTGACGAGGTGGCGTTCCGGCTCACGCTGCCGATCGACGACGCGACCGGGCCGGCGCCGCTCGCCCAGGCGCTGGCGACTACGCTCGGCTGGGTGCTCGAAGGTGGCGCCTCGCGCGCGGACGTGCGCGAGCGGGGGCCCACCGCCAAGGAGGCGTGGAGCGACCAGCGGGACGCCGCCGCTGCGCTCGCGGTCGACCTCGTCGGCATCGAGGAGGAGCTCGGCGCGATGCTGGAGGTCGGCGGTCGGGCGAGCGCCCCCCGCGCGATCACGGTCGACGACTTGTCGCGGTTCGTCGGTGAAGACGACGCGGTGACGCCGTGGGACCGCGTCGGCATGGACGAGCAGACCTGGGTGCGCTTCCAGAACTCCGGGTTGGAGCTCGACGCGTATCGGCTGCGCGCGCGGGGCCGGGCCGGCGCCGTGGTGCTGCGGCTCGGCGGGTCGGCCGGCGCGACGCCGTTCGGGCAGCGGTTCGAAGGCTGGGTCGTGCACGACGCCGCGACGCTCGACCCGGTCGGCACCGTGGCCCTACGCGAGCGGGCGTTCTTGTTGGGCCCCGGCGGCGCGTTCGAGGTGGCGTACGGGCTCGGCGCGCAGGTCGAGGTCGGCGCGCGCGTGGCGGGCGCGCTCGGGTTCCAGCGCACGGACGTGCTGCGCGAGTACCTCGGCGACGTCGCGCCGCTGTCGCTGGGCGTCGAGCAGGAGTCCGCGTTCAACGCGGAGGTTGGGGTTCGGGCCGCCTGGGTCGGGTCGCCCGCGTCGCGGGTGCGTCCGGTGGTCGGGTTGTCGTTCGGGCGCTGGTTCGGGAGCCCGGTCGAGCGCGCCCGCGACCTGCCCGACGAGCTGCCGGCGCCGACCGGGCTCGGCGCGTTCGTGGCGCGTCCGGACGGTGGCGTCGAGGTCGAGGCGCGCGG
>CAIUDO010000153.1 GCA_903897935.1 uncultured Pseudomonadota bacterium | reverse complement strand
TGGTTCGCCGAGGCGGCCGCCCTGGCCGCCGAGCAGGAGGCGCGCGCGGCGGCGGCCGACCGAGTGGAGGTCATCAGGGCGTGGGCGCCGTGGGCGCTCGACCACGAACCGGCGTTGTTCGCGTCCTTGATTGACGAGCTGCCCCCGGACGCGCCCTGGACGGCGCTGCTCGTCGCCGAGGCCGCCGGATCGGAGGAGCCGATGGCCGACGCTGCGGCGCGCGTGAGCGCGGAGTCGGGCCCCGTCGAGGGGCTCGCGGCGTGGGGCCGCGTGGTGCGTCGCTTCGAGCGAGCACGATGGATCGAACAAGCGTTTCGCCTCGCCGAGTCCATCGAGGCTACCGACGCGGCGCGCGGCTACATGGCGCGGCTGCGCGCGCTCGATCGTCGCGCGGCCGATCGGTTGGCGTGGCAAGCGGTGCTGGCGCCCGAGGTGGTCGACGACATGCTCGACGACGGCGTCCTGGACGACCGCCTGTCGATCGCGCCCGCCGCGGTGCTGTTCGCGGACATGCGGTCGTACACGGAGTCTACGGAGCACATGGACGTCGAGGAGGTGGTCGGCCTCGTGCGACAGTTCGTCGGCGAGCTCGCGCGGGCCGTCGGGTCGCGCGGCACGATCGACAAGTACACCGGGGACGGCGTGATGGTGCTGTTCCGCGGCAGCGGCGGCGTCGACGCGGCGGTGTCGGCGGCCCTCGAGATGCAGGAGCGGTGCCGGTTCGTCGCGCTGCGCGGGCAACCGGTGCGGGTCGGGATCGGCATCCACTTCGGCCCGGTGGCGTACGCGACGGTGGGCCCGCTCGCGTTCCGGCAGCGCACCGCCCTCGGGGCTGCGGTCAACCTGGCGGCGCGGCTGCAGGCGCTGGGCGACGCCGTCTATCTGACCGAGGACGCCGCCGCGCGACTCTCGCCGTCCGCGCTGCCCGACCTGGTGCTCACCCCGCTGGGGCCACAGGAGATCAAGGGCTTCGCGCGGCCGGTCCCGGTGGTGCGCGTCTCGGCCCGCCTGAGCTGACCGCGGCGACGGCGATCGCGACGACTCCGCCGACCGGGGGGCCACCGGGACGGTCGACCCAACCAGGCCGGCCTGCCAACCGAGCAGGAGGATCGCCGTCAGCGAGCAGGTGTTGCTCGAAGTCGGCCGACAACGCCTCGCGGAAGCTTCGGCGAGCCGTCTCGGTGGACTGGGCGGCCCGACCGGTGGGCCATCAACGACCCGCGCGACGCGCGGCCGCACGTGACGCGTCGGGCGTGTTGGCGCTCCTGATTACGCGCTTGCGGCGGAGGTTCAGCTCATGCGTCTGCTCATCGTCGCCACCCTGCTCGCCTCTGCCTGTGTGACCAAGGAAACGGGGCCGGTCCGAACGGAAGAGACCGGCGCCGGCCCGACCACCTCGACCGACCCAGCCGGCGACCGCGACGCCGATGGCTCTCCGGACAGCGCCGACTGCGCGCCGGACGACCCCGCCGTTCACCCAGGCGCCGCAGAGGTGTGCGACCCGTCCGACGTCGACGAAGACTGCTCGGGCGCCGCGGACGACGCCGACCCCGCGGTCGACCCCGCGACCACCACGCCCTGGTACGCAGACGCGGACGGCGACGGCTGGGGCGACCCGTCCGCCTCGGTCCTGGCGTGCGACCCGTCGGCGGTGGCG
>CAIUDO010000152.1 GCA_903897935.1 uncultured Pseudomonadota bacterium | reverse complement strand
CGGCCGTGGTCGTCGACGCGGTGCCCGCGCCCGTGCCCGCGCCCGCGGCACCGGTCGCGCCGCCCGGCGAACTCGGCCTCGGCGCCACGAGCGTGGACGCGCCCGCGGTCGTCGAAGGCGCGCGCGCCATGCCGGAAGGCGCGGCGCAGCCCGGCAAGGAAGCGGTCGCGCAGCCGGATGCGCGCGTCGCGAGCGCCGAACCGGGACGCTTGTCCGAAAATCTTGACAACAAGCCGGGCGAGGCCGCCGCGTCCGCGCGGAACGGCGACGAACGCGGCCGTGGTCGTCGACGCGGTGCCCGCGCCCGTGCCCGCGCCCGCGGCACCGGTCGCGCCGCCCGGCGAACTCGGCCTAGGCGCCACGAGCGTGGACGCGCCCGCGGTCGTCGAAGGCGCGCGCGCCATGCCGGAAGGCGCGGCGCAGCCCGGCAAGGACGCGGTCGCGCAGCCGGATGCGCGCGTCGCGAGCGCCGAACCCGGACGCTTGTCCGAAAATCTTGACAACAAGCCGGGCGAGGCGGCCGCGTCCGCGCGGAGCGGCGAAGAACGCGCCGCCCGGCAGGTCGAGACGCGCGAACGCGCCGCGGACCTGCTGCGGCAGATCGGCCTGCAGTTGTCGCCGCAGACGCGCACCGCCGTCGTCGACCTCCACCCGCGCGAGCTGGGTCGCATCCACATCCGCATGAGCGTCGAGGGGGGCCGCGTGCGCGCGAGCCTGCGCGCCGAGAGGCCCGAGGCCCTCGAAGCGCTCGAACGCCACTTGCCCGAGCTGCGCGCCGAGCTGGCCCGCGCCGGCCTGGACGCGCAGGAATTGTCGCTGTCGCTGGGCTTCGAAGGCCGCCGCGGCGGCGCCGACGCGGGCGACGGCCGCCAACCCCGATCCAGCGCGCCCGCGACCGACATGCGGGCGGCCACCACGGACGAACTCGCCTTCGTCGCGCGCCGCGTCGCGCGCGACGGGGGCGTCGACACCTTCGCTTGAGAGGACACGCACGATGATCACCGGAATCCAAGCCACCGATCCCATCGCCGGAGCCGCGCAGGCGGCCGGCGGGCAGGCCATGGGCAAGGACGCCTTCATGAAGCTGCTCGTCAACCAGATCCGCAACCAGGATCCGATGGCCCCGACGGACAACCAGCAGTTCATCGCGCAACTGGCGCAGTTCAGCTCGCTCGAGCAGATGCAGACGATGAACGAGAACATCGTCGGACTCGCCGTGCTGCAGCAGAACAACGCGCTGCTCGAGCAACTGACGAGCTCCAGCGCGCTCATCGGCCAGCAGGTCACGTGGGCCGACGCCACCACCGGCGTCGAGCGCTCGGGCGTCGTCTCCAGCGTGAAGATCGTCGACGGACTGGCCGTGCTGCGCGTGGGCGCCGAGGACGTGCCGCTCGCGACCGTGGTGCAGGTCGACGAACCCGCCCCGCCGCCCGTCGGCGACGCGGACGCGAACACGGGAACGAACACGGGAACGAACGCAGGGACGAACAACGACGAAGCCGCCGACGGCGGCGACAACGGGGAGGGCTGAACCATGGCATCTTTGTTCACCGCGCTGAGCGGACTCAAGGCGCACCAGGACTGGATCGACGTCATCGGCAACAACTTGGCGAACGCCAACACGTCGGGGTTCAAGACCTCGCACGCGACCTTCTCGTCGAGCTTCCACAGCACGCTGCGCCACGCGTCCGGCCCGGCCAACGGCTACGGCGGCCGCAACCCGGTGCAGATCGGCATGGGCGTGTCGCTGTCGGACATCGGTCGCGACTTCGGCCAAGGCGCCTTGAACAGCACCGGTCGCGTGTTCGACCTGGCGTTGTCGGGTCGCGGCTTCTTCGCGCTGCAAGGCGGGCCGAACACGTACTACACGCGCGTCGGCACCTTCGGCCTCGACGGCCAGAACAACCTCGTCGACCAGCGCACGGGCTACCAGGTGCTCGACGGCACGGGCTCGCCGATCACGCTCGACACGGACTCGGTCTTCGCCCCGCAGGCGACGAGCATGCTCGAGCTCGTGGGCAACCTGCCGAAGGAGGTCGGCGGTCCGTTGCAGGAGGTGCTGACCGGCGCCGAGGGCTTGAAGCACGGCCAACCCGCGACGATCGCGTCGACCTCCACTGGCCCGTGGGCCGTGCCCGTCGGCGAGACGTGGTCGTTGAACGTCAGCCTCTCGGGCGGCGCGCCGCAGCAGGTCTCGGTGACCAGCGCCACGGGCACGATCGACGCGAGCGAGGTCGCGGCTGCGATCGACGCGCTCGACGGCGTCTCGGCCACCGTCAACGGGGCTGGACAGGTCGAGGTCGCGACGGATCGCGTGGGCGAGGATGCTTCGATCCGCTTCACCAGCGGCCCGACGAACCGCGACCTCGTGTCGACGCTCGGACTGCCGACGACGCTCGTCTCGGGCACGGAAGCCGCCGTGGGCCCGACGACCGACCTGAACGACCTGCCCGGGCGCGTGGATCCCTACCAGGCGGGCGACCAGATCCTCGTCTCGGGCGTGGACGCCGACGGCACGCCGGTCAACGCCACCTTCACCTACGGCGTGGACGGCACGACGGTCGACGACTTCGTCGCCTTCCTCGACGGCCTGTACGACGACGCCACGGTGTCGCTGAACGCGGCCGGGCAACTGGTCGTCGAGGCCGACACCGCGGGCGAGACCGAGCTGCTCTTGTCCGTCGAGGACGCCGGCGGCAACGCCGGTGCGATGGACTGGGCCGACTACGCCGTGCAGACGACCACCGAAGGCACGGCCTCGGACGAGGTCGTGTCCTCGATGGAGGTCTACGACTCCGCCGGCGTGGCGCACACCTTGACCGTGACCTTCGCGCGCCAGCAGGACGGCTCGTGGACCGCCACGGCCAGCGTGCCCGCCGAGGACGGCGTCGTGCTGTCGGATCCGATCACCGGCATCGCCTTCGACGACGCGGGCAACCCGGTCGGCCTGGGCGCGGTCGACACCGAGGTGCTTGTCCAGTTCTCTGGACAGACCAGCCCGCAGTCCATGTCGCTCGAGCTCGGCAGCGCCGGCGACTTCGGCGGCCTGACCCAGTACGGCTCGGACGGCGAGGTCGTCGTGAAGACGCAGGACGGCTTCGGCGCGGGCCAGTTGGCCAACATCTCCGTGGACGCCGACGGCACGATCCTCGGCTTCTACACCAACGGACAATCGCGTTCGCTCGGCGCGGTCGGCGTGGCGGTCTTCGGCAACCCCGAAGGCCTGACCGCCGGCGGCGACGGGCTGTGGATGGCCTCGGCCAACTCGGGCCAGCCCGCGCTGGGCGCCGGACTCGCCGGCGCGGCGGGCGAAGTGGTCGGCGGGGCGTTGGAGAACTCCAACGTCGACACCGCCGAGCAGTTCGTGCGCCTGATCGAGGCCCAGCGCGGCTTCCAGGCCAACGCCCGGGTCATCACGGCGCAGGACGAGGTCCTGCGCGAGACGGTCAACCTGATCTGATCCAGCACACGGGATCGGCCGGACTG
>CAIUDO010000151.1 GCA_903897935.1 uncultured Pseudomonadota bacterium | reverse complement strand
GATCGCCCACCCGTCGTACGACGATCGCACGCTCGAGAACGACGTCGGCCTGCTCGAGCTCGATCGTCCTATCGGCGTCGCCACGCCGGCCGTGCTCAACGACGAGACGGTGAACTCGTTGTGGTACGGCAAAGAGATGGCGTTCTACGGCTTCGGCATCACCGGCGACGGCGCGAACGACATGGGCACCAAGCGCACGACCGAGATCGAGGTCGTCGCGCACGACAGCTACGTCATCTACTCGTACGACCCGACCACCAACATCTGCTCGGGTGACTCCGGCGGCTCCGCGTTCGAGATGACCGCCGACGGCTACGAGCTCGCGGGCGTCAACAGCTTCGGCTTCGACCCGTCCGGTGGCTACCCGTACTGCGAAGGGGGCGCGAACGGGGTGTCCCGGGTCGACATCCAGATCGGGTGGATCCGCGGCTACGCGCCCGACGTGCGCACCGACTGGTCGTCCGGCGACGCCGACACCGACGCGGACGCCGACGCCGATGCGGACACCGACGTGGACACCGATACGGACGCCGACGCCGACGCCGACACTGACACGGATCCGCGCCCGCACGGCCCGGGCCCCGGCGGTCGAGACACCGGTACCGACGAGACCCCCGATACCTCCTACATCATCGTGAAGACGGTCGAGTGCGGGTGCAACGGTGCGCCGGGCTCGATGAGCGTCGGCGGGCTCGCTGCGCTGGGCGCGCTCGCCGTCGCCCGCCGTCGGAGGCGGTGAGGCGTCAGGGCGCAGGAGCGCCTCGGGTGACGAACCACACGCCGCCCACCAGCGCGCGCCCGATGTGGCCGAGCCACCGGGCGTAGGCGATCGCGACCGCGGTGGGGCCGCCGATGCCCCATCCGGCGAGGCCGAACATGAACGTGGACTCGCGCACCCCGATCGCGGCGGGGGTGATCGGCACGGCGAGCACGAGGTCGATCGTCGGGAACGCGCCCAGCGCGTCGAACGCGGGCATGGCGCCGCCGAGCTGGTGGGTGACGAACCAGCCGATGGCACAATTGATGAGGGAGAACGGGACGGTCCACCCCATCGCCTCGACGAGCGCGCGGCGCTCGATCGCGGCGAGGCGCGTGAGGGTCCGCTTCGCGAACGCGAACACCCGCCGCCACCCGACGGCGTCGTCGTCGGCGACGCGGCCGAGCAGCACGATCGCGGGCTTCGCGCCGAGCAGGCCGACGCCCGACAGCCCGAACAGCCCGATCGCGCCGACGATCGCGACGGGCAGCAGCGCCGGCGTCGTGCTGGGCAACACGGCGACCGCGGCGAACACCAGCAGGGCGGCCCACGCGCTCGACTCGACCAACCGCGCGGCGCCGATCGCGGCCAGAGCGGCCTCGTGGCCGCGCTCCCGCCCCAACAAGACGATCTTCGTGGCCTCGGTGCCCCCACCGGGCAGCACCAGGCCCACGAAATTGGCGATGAGCACCGGCCGCAGGACCCGAACCAGCGGCGGCCGGTCGGGCAGCAGCGCGCGCACGCGAGCGGCGTACAACCCCGTGTTGACCAACAACATCGCGGTCACCGCGGGGACGGTCCACCATGGCGCGTCGAGCAGCACCCGGAGCGCGTCGGTCGCCGAGACCTGACGAAACACCCACCCGAGCAGCGCCGCAGCGACCACGACCCGCGCGCTGCGCCAGAGCCAGGCGCGCAGCGGACGTGGGGTGCGGGGGGCAACGGGATCAGGAACGGTCAGAGCGCGCCGGCCACGAGGTCACGAAGGGCCTGGATCCCGCCGGTGGCGCCCACCTTGCGGCTCACGACCTCGCCGTTCTTGAAGACGAGCAGGGTCGGGATGTTGGTCACCTTGTGCTTACGCGGCACGCCGGGGTTGCGCTGGATGTCGAGCTTCACGACCTTGAGCGCGCCGGCCTTCTCGAGCTCGAGCTGCTGCACCAGGGGCGCGATCGCCTTGCACGGCGCGCACCACGTGGCCCAGAAGTCGACGAGCACCGGGCGGTCCGACTTCAGGACCTCCGCCTCGAACGTCGCGTCCGTGACGTCGATGATGTCTCCCATGATGTCTCCCGAAGGCGGCAGGGGCCGCGGATGTGGTCCGGGCAGGCTAAGCGCAGGCGCCGCGTCCGCCAAGGGCGCGCAGGTGCCTGCGTGGCGAGCGGCGACAATCGGCGGATACAGACGGCCCCGTGACGACGATTCCTTACATCCTCGTGCTGCTCGCCTACGGGATCGTGAGCTTCGTTCACCTGTTGCCGGGTGTGGCGCCGCGCGCCGTCGAGGAGCGCGCGCGGCTCTTGGTGATGGTCGGCGCGACCGTGCACCTCTTCGAGCTCGGCGGCTTGTTGATGTTCGGCGCGGTCGCGCCCGGCTACCCAGAGGCGCTCTCGGCCGCGTCGTTCGGCATCGCGGTGGCGTGGCTGGTGGTCGCTCGGGATCGCCTGTCGTCGATTGGCGTCTTCCTTACTCCGTTGTCCGCGGTCATGCTGGGGTTCGCCCTCATCGCGCCGCGGCACCAGGTCGCGGCGATGGACGCCGACCCGGTCGCGCCGTCGTTGGCCGCGCCGATCCACCTCGGGCTGATGGTGGCGGGCCTCGCCGGCTTCGCGGTGTCGTTCGCGGTTGGCGTCGCGTACCTGGTCGTGCGGGATCGGTTGAAGCGGCGGAAGCTGAGCGGGCTCCCGCGCTTGCCGGCGCTGGAGACACTCGACCGGATCCAGTTCCGCGCGATGTTGTTCGGGTTCGTGTTCTTGACGCTCGGCATCGTCACGGGCGGCGCGTGGGCCGCGTGGTCCCTCGACGGCGGGTCGTGGGTCGCGGACCCAAAGGTTTGGTTCACTGCGGTGATCTGGCTGTGGTACGGCGTCGCGCTGCAGGTGCGGCTCGTCGCGGGCTGGCGCGGACGGTGGGGCGCGTTGTTCTCCATCGTCGGCTTCACCGGCATGGTGTTCTCGCTCGTCGCGCTCGACAGCCTCGTCTCGGGGTTTCACGCTTATGGGCCATGAACCCTCGATTGTGATGCTCGGCTTGTCGTACCGGACCGCGCCCGTCGAGGTCCGCGAGCGCGTCGCGTTCAGCGAGGTCGAGGTCCGTGAGCGGCTGGGGCAGCTGCGCGGGCAGGGGGTGTGCGACGAGGCGTTCTTGTTGTCCACCTGCAATCGCGTCGAACTGTACGGCGTGCCGGCGCACGGGGAGGCGGCGCGCATCGAGCGGTGGATGGCGCAGCACCGTGGCCCGCGAGGAGAGTCGCTCGAACCCTACCTTTATCGGCACAGCGGCCGGGACGCGATCGTGCACCTGTTCCGGGTCGCGTGCGCGTTGGACTCGTTGGTCGTCGGCGAGCCGCAGATCCTCGGGCAGGTCCGCGACGCGGTGAAGGTCGCCGAGGAGTCGGGGGCCCTCGGTCGGCTGCTCGGCCCGCTCAGCCGGCGGTGCTTGCACGTGGCCAAGCGGGTGCGCACCGAGACCGCGGTGGGCCGCGGGCGGGTCGGCATCGGCAACGCCGGCGTCGACCTCGCGCGCCAAATCTTCGGTGATCTCGTTGGGAAGCGGGCCCTGCTGATCGGGGCGGGCGAGATGGGGCGCGAGGTCGCCAAGGCGCTGCTGTCCGCCGGGCTCGCCGAGCTGCTCGTCGCCAACCGCACGTTCGAGCGCGCCGTCGAGGTCGCGGAGCAGTTCGGGGGCACGCCGATCGGGATGGACCGCGTCGCCGACTACTTGTCCCGGGTCGACGTCGTCATCGCCGCTTCGGGCGCGACCGAGCCGATCATCCGCCCCGCCGAGGTGCGGGCGGCGATCCGCCTGCGCCGGTACCGTCCGTTGTTCCTCGTCGATCTCGCGGTGCCGCGCAACGTCGACCCGGCGGTCGGCGAGCTGGACGAGGCGTACTTGTTCAACGTCGACGACCTCGAGCAGGTCGTCGAGCGCGGGCAGCACGGGCGCAGCCAGGCCGCGGTCGAGGCGCTGCGGCTGGTCGAGCAAGAAGCCGACGCGTTCGTGGTCAGCCTCGCCGAGATCGACGTCGGTCCCAAGATCGGCGCGCTCGTCCGGGCGGCGGAGCACATGCGGGAGCTCGAGATCGCGCGCAGCCAGCGGCTGCTCGCGACGCTCGACGACGACGGGAAGAAGGCGGTCGACGCCATGACGCGCGCGCTCGTCAAGCGGCTGCTGGACGAGCCGCTGCGGGCCGTGCGTGAGGCCGCGCGCGCCGGCGACGCCGCCCGGGTGGCGCAGATCCTCGCGGTGTTCGGCGTGAACGAAGACGGCGGTACGGGGGAGGGACGATGAGATCGCTGCGACTCGGCACCCGAGGCAGTCAATTGGCGGTCACCCAGAGCCAGTGGGTCGCCGACCTGGTGACCGCCCGCACGGGCCGGCCCGTCACGCTGGTCATCGTTCGCACCCGCGGCGACGAGGTCACGGATCGACCGCTCGCGATGGTCGGTGGGAAGGGGCTGTTCACGCTGGAGCTCGAGGCGGGCCTGCTCGACGGCTCGAGCGACTTCGCGGTCCACTCGCTCAAGGACCTGCCCACCGAGGATCGCGCCGGCCTCGTGGTCGCCGCGGTGCCCGAGCGCGAAGATCCGCGCGACGTCGTGGTCGGCGGCACGTTGCTCGGCTTGCCGGCGGGCGCGCGCGTGGGCACGGGATCGGCGCGCCGCGCGCACCAGGTGACGGCGCTGCGCCCCGATCTCCAGGTGGTCGGCGTGCGTGGCAACGTCGACACCCGGGTCGCGAAGCAGCGCAGCGGCGAATACGACGCGGTCATCCTGGCCGCCGCCGGGTTGCACCGCCTGGGGCGGGCGCACGACATCAGCGAGCACCTCGACCCGGATCTGATGGTGCCGGCCCCCGGCCAAGGCGCGCTGGGCGTGCAGTGTCGCGCCGACGACGCCTCGGTGCGCGACGCGCTGTCGCGGCTCGATCACCCCGACACCGCCGTGGCCGTCGCGGTGGAGCGCTCGTTCCTGCACGCGTTGTCGGGGGGCTGCTCGGTGCCGGCGGGCTGCTTCGCGGTGCTGGATCGCCCCGCTGGCCGGATCCGGGCGCGCGCCGTGCTCGGCACCGAGGCGGGCCTGCGGCGCGCGGAGGTCGAGGGCGACCTCGACGCGGCCGTAGCGCTCGGGCGCTCGTTGGCGGAGCAGGTGCGCTCGTGAGCCGCCGCGGTCGCGGCGGGTCGGGCAAGGGGCCAGGGCTGCGCGAGATGGTGGGGGTGTTCCGATACAGCCGCGAAGCCTGGCGCCTGGTGTGGCAGACGAGCCCGAGCCTCGCCCTCTCGTTGGCGGCGCTCACCCTGGTGAACGGCCTGATCCCGCCAGCCATGGCGGTGGTCGGCAAGTGGATCGTCGACGCGGTCGTCGCGGCGGCGGCGGGCCCGCACGACCCAAGCGCGGCGCTGCGGTGGGTCGCCTTGGAGCTCGTGCTCGTCGTGTGCTTGGTGGGCGTCGAGCGCGCCAAGGACGTCTGCCAGCAGCTCCTGCGCGCCCAGCTCGGGCACCGGGTCAACGTGATGATCCTCGAGAAGGCGCTCGAGCTCGACCTCGAGCACTTCGAGGACCCTGCCTTCTACGACACGATGACGCAGGCCCGCCGGCAAGCGTCGACGCGACCGCTCTCGTTGGTGCAACGCACCTTTACGCTGGTCGAGCGCGCGATCGCGCTGGGCAGCTTCGGCGTCCTGCTGGTCTCGTACTCGCCGCTCGTCGCCCTGGTGCTGGTCGTCGCGGCGATCCCAGGGTTCATCGTCGAGACACGCTTCTCGGGGGAGGCGTTTCGGCTGTTCCAGTGGCGCGCGCCCGAGACGCGTAAGCAGATGTACCTGGAGACGGTGCTTTCGCGTGAGGACCACGCCAAGGAGGTCCAGCTCCTCGACATCGGCCGCCTCCTGCTGGGACGGTACGTCGGCATCTTCGACAAGGTGTACGCCGACGATCGGTCGCTCGCGCTTCGCCGCGGCGCGTGGTCCGCGCTGCTCGGCTGGACGTCTTCCGGGGCGTTCTACGCCGCGTACGGCTGGATCGCGGTCCAGGCCGCGCAGGGGGCCGTCTCGCTCGGCGACATGACCATGTACCTGGTCGTGTTTCGGCAGGCGCAGGCGGCGTTGTCGTCGTCGCTGGGAACGATCGGCGGCATGGTCGAGGACAACCTGTACCTGTCGACGCTGTATACGTTCCTCGGTCGCCCGACCCGCCGGCGGCTCGGCTCCGCGGTCGTCGGCGCGCTGCCCGGCGACGGTCTGCGCCTCGAGGGGGTCGGGTTTCGTTACCCGGGCTCGGAGGGGGTCGCGTTGTCCGGGGTCGACCTCCACCTTCGGCCGGGCCACAAGCTCGCGCTGGTCGGGGAGAACGGCAGCGGCAAGACCACGTTGGTCAAGCTGGTGACCCGCCTGTACGAGCCGACCGAGGGCCGCATCCTGCTCGACGGCACCGACCTCGCCGACTGGGACGTGCTCGCCCTTCGGCGCCGGTTCGCCGTCTTGTTCCAGGACTTCGTGCGCTATCAGCTGTTGGTCGGTGAGAACATCGGCGTGGGCGACGTCGCGCGGGCCGATGACGAGCAGCGGTGGCGCGACGCCGCGGATCTCGGGCTCGCGAGCCCGGTGATCGACGCGCTGCCGAAGGGCTTTCACACCCAGCTGGGCAAGTGGTTCGACGAAGGCCAGGAGCTGTCGGTCGGTCAATGGCAGAAGGTCGCGCTCGCGCGGATGTTCATGCGCTCGTCCGCCGACATCCTGGTGCTCGACGAGCCGACCGCGGCGATGGACGCCGAGGCGGAGGCCAAGGTGTTTGAGCAGCTCCGCGCGATCGGCCCATCGACGATGGCGATCGTGATCAGCCACCGGTTCTCGACCGTGCGCATGGCCGACCGCATCCTCGTCTTGCACGACGGGCGCGTCGTCGAGCAAGGCAGCCACGAGTCGCTCATGCGCGATGATGGGCGCTACGCCCACCTGTTTCGGCTGCAGGCGGCTGGCTACCTGGATCGGCTCGGCGGGTGAGCGCCCGGCGGCGTCAGGCCGGGACCCACACGAACCGGGACGATCCCGCGGGCACCCAGGTGCCGGTGACGAGGTCGACCCCGGCGGGCGCGTCGTCTCCGAGGTGCACGGCGCCCGCCGACCCCAAGGACCAGCGGTCGCCGGACGCGTCGAGCGCCACGGCGGGCTCGGCCGCGCCGGCGAGCACGCGGCCCAACGACCGCAGCACCTCGGCGGCCATCCGTGGGTTCCAGCGTCGATCGAGCAGCCCTCGGCGGGGCCAGTAGCCCCGATCGAGGTCGACGAACGGGTCGAGGAGCAGCGCCGCCGGCCGCAGCGCGTGGGCGACCAGCGCCGCCTGCGCCGCCCGATGCGCAGACGCGACGTCGTCTTCGGCGGGCTCGGCCTCCGACCGGCGCGGCAGCTCGACGTGCAGCACGACCGCTTGGCCGCCCGCCGCCGCGACGGCGCGGGAGGCGCCCGCGAGCACCGGCTCGTCGAACGCCACGCGCATCACCACGCCGCTGATGCCGACGCCGCCGTGCGCTTCGGCCTCGCCGGCGCGAAAGCCGTGCGGGGGGAAGTGTGAGTGGTATGCGCCCGAGTCGTGGTACTCACCGATCGCCGACAGGTACCTGGGCACCACGCCGGCGGGCAGCGCAGCGATCGCGGCCCGGGCGAGGTCGACGCGACCGCGGCTGCCGAGGATCTCCCACCCGGCGACCAGGTGCGACGCCGCGTCGACGCGGGCCGCCAGCTCCGGCGACGGCGCGCCAGCGGTGAAGACCAGGGCGCGCACCCCGTGCGAGGCGAGCGCCTCCATGCGGCGCCGACCCTGGGGATCCTCGAGGTCGCTCCAAGGGATACGCACGACGCGCACGCCGAGCTCGAACAGCGCGAACACCGCGGCGTCGGGGCGGGCGCGCTTTCGCACCAGCTCGTCGAGGCTGCCGTACGGGACGTCGCGCGGGGTGCTCCAGTCGTCCCGCAAGAACACCCCGACCGGGCTCGCCGGGGACGCCGCTCGGCCGGGCGCGAGCGCGGGGTGGGCCGGCTGGTCGGGCGCCGCGTGGCCGGTGCGCACCCACTCGACGCGGTGCGTGCCGTCGTCTTCCAGGTGCAGGACCAAGAAGCCGAGCTTCGCCGCGTCGTCACGGCCGCGCTCCGGGGCCGGCTCGATCTTGCTCAGCTCAGCGTACTCCGGCCGCGTGAACGCCGTGGACGGCAAGATGTAGATCGCGACGCCGTGGTGCACGTCGAAGAACGGGTGGTGCACGTGGCCGCACAAGACGACCTCGACGCCGTGGGCGACCAGCGCATCGAGCAAGCGGGCGCGGCCGGGCTGGCCGAGGTTGTCGTAGTGCTCGGGCTCGGTGGGCTCGGCGACGTACGGCGGGTAGTGCAGCAGCACCACGAGCCGGAGCCCGGCGGCGCGGCCGTCGGCGAGCTCACGCAGGAACCACGCCCACTGCTCGTGCTCCATCGGGCTATCGGTGCCGAAGATCGGAGTATCGAGCGAGATCATCCGGACGCCACGCACCGTGACGGCCTGCCAGGGCGCGCCCCAGGTGTCGCGGAACGCGCGGTGCATCTCGGCGCTGGTCGTGGGCGCGATCTCCCAGGCGCGCGGCTTGTCGCCGACGTCGTGGTTGCCGGGGACCACCACGAGGGGCACGTCGACGCCCTCAGTAGTCGCGCGCGCTACCGCGAGCGCCGCGGCGTGTTCGGCGTCGTTCGATGGCAACGGGTGAACGACGTCGCCGAGGTGCACGATGGCGTCGGGGTGGAGGGCGCGCGCCGCCGCGACGGCCCGCGCGCTGCGCTCATTGTGGATGGCGTCGGAGGGGTACGCCCGCTGGGCGTCGACGGTGGGCGGGCGGAAGTGGGTGTCGGCGACGACCGCGATGCGCACGGACATGACGGAGGTCAGCCGGCCGTCGTGGTGGCGGCGGGCGCGAGCAGCCCGTCGACGATCTTCTGGATCTCGAGCTCGTCACCCGGGTTGTAGCCCGAGTGCACGTGCGCGACGTTGCCCGCGCGGTCGATGATGACGGTGTAGGGCAGGGTCTTCTGCGGGTTGTAGGTGCCCGTCACCGTGGAGTCCTTGTCGAGCAGGACCGTGAAGCCGTAGCCCATCTTCTTGATGTACGGCTTGACCTGGCTGGAGGTGCGCGCGTCGTCCGACGAGATGGACAACACGACGAGCCCCTGGTCCTTCTTGGCCTTGTACATGGCGTCCATGTGCGGCATCTCGATCTTGCACGGGCCGCACCAGGTGGCCCAGAACGACAGCACCACCACGCTGCCCGCGTACTGAGACAGCTTGACCTCGGCCCCGTCCATGTCGCGGAGGGTGAAGTCAGACGCCTTGTCGGCGGCGAGCGCGGGCGCGGTGACCGCGAGGGCTCCGAGCACGAGTGCGGTGCGTACGGCGGTCGACAGGCGGGACCAGAACATGGGGGCTCCTCGTGGGGTGTGCTGTGGCATCCCCGGGGCGCGGAGCATATTCCCCCCCAGGGCGCTATCGCCAGCGTGATGACGCGCGCTTTGCCGGGTCTTCGCGCGACCGCGAGCGCCCTACGGATGGTCCATGGCCGCACGAATCCTCGTCGCCGACGACGAGCCGTCCCTGCGTAAGGTGCTGGATGCCCAGCTTCGGCGCAGCGGGCATGAGGTCGTCGCGGTCGCCGACGGTGCGTTGGCGATCGCGGCGCTCGAGCAGGAGCCGTTTCACCTCGTCGTGACGGATCTCAAGATGCCCCACGTCGACGGGCTCGGCGTGCTCCGGTGGGTGGTGCGTAATCAGCCGGGTTTGCCCGTCATCCTCATCACGGCGCACGGCACGGTCGACGCCGCGGTGGAGGCGTTGCGTGAGGGCGCCTACGACTTCGTGACCAAGCCCTTCGACCGCGAGGAGCTGCAGCTCGTCATCGACAAGGCGCTGCGCAACGAGCGCCAAGCCTCCCGCCGGGTGAGCGACGACGGGTCGGGGCTCGGCATCGTCGGGACCAGCGCGGTGCTGCGCGAGCTGCTCGCGTTCGTCGAGAAGGTGGCGCGCTCGCCCACGACGGTGCTGATCTCGGGTGAGTCGGGGACCGGCAAGGAGCTGGTCGCGCGGGCGCTGCACAGCCGGTCCGGTCGGGAGGCGGGTCCGTTCATCGCGGTGAACTGCGGCGCGATCCCGGAGTCGTTGTTCGAAGCGGAGCTGTTCGGTCACGAGCGCGGCGCGTTCACCGGCGCGGTCACGTCGAAGCCCGGGCGCATGGAGCTCGCCCAGGGGGGCACGCTGTTCCTCGACGAGGTCGGTGAGCTGCCGAAGGACATGCAGGTCAAGCTGCTGCGGGCGCTGCAGGAGCGGACGATCACGCGCGTCGGCGGCGTGCGCACCCTCGAGCTCGACGTGCGCGTGGTCGCGGCGACCAACGTGGACCTCGGGAAGGCCGTCGCGGACGGGCGGTTCCGCGAGGACCTCTACTACCGGCTCAACGTCGTGCCGATCCGACTCGCCGCGCTGCGCGACCGCTCGGAAGACGTGCCCGCGCTCGTCGCTCACTTCTTGGCGAGGTTCAACCAGCGCCTCGGCAAGAGCCTGGAGGGGGTGCTGCCCGAGGCGATGGCGGCGCTGCAGGCGTGGTCGTGGCCTGGCAACATCCGGGAGCTCGAGAACGTGATGGAGCGGGCCGTCCTGCTCGCCGACGGCCCGTGGGTCGGGCCGCAGGATCTCCCGGCCGAGCTCGTGCGCGACCGGCGAGGTGCGCCCGATCCGGAGGATGAGCCCGGTCCGTCCGATGGTTTGGGGCTCAAGGAGTACCTGCGCGTCCACACGGCGAAGCTGGAGCGCACCCGCATCCAACGGGTGCTCGGGGAAGAAGACGGCAACGTCACCCGCGCCGCGCGTCGGCTGGGCATCAGCCGCAAGTCGCTTCAGGTCAAGATGAAGGAGTACGGGCTTCGTGAGTCTTGAGTCAGCACCTGCGCGCCCAGCGCTGCGCCCGCTTGACCTGCGGCGCCGCCCGCCCGTAGGTTCCAGGTCCATGCGACCTACCGCTTCATCGCGTCTTCGAGGCGTCACCGTCCCCGGTGCCGGGTGGTGCCACGTTCGTCGTTGGTTGGCGTTGATCGGGGCGGGCGCGCCGCTGCCGGCCTCGGCGGCCGACGTGACGTACCTGCCGCCGGCGATGGGCGTCGACTTCTCGGCGGGGTGGGCGGGGCGCTCGGAGCGCTCGAACCTGATCGAGGCCGGTGAGGTCGTCGGGGGGCGCGTCGTCTCCAACCACGATCTGCTCATCCGCGCCGAGTTCGCCCCGATCGACCAGGTCTCCGCGTGGGTGATGTTCGACGCCACCGTCGCGTCGCGGCTGGGCTTCGTCGACCCGCTGTTGATGACGTACGACCCGTTGACCGGGGCGGGCACCTACATCGGCGGCCCCGCGCTGGACCCTGCTCCGGAGTGGACGGGCGCTGGGCTCGACGGCGTCTGGTTCGGCGCCGCCGCGGCCCCGTTCGGCGAGCGGTTCGGGCGGGGTGACCAGGCTACCTGGAGGTTGGACGCGGCGTTTCGCACACCGGGTCGCACGATGTGGTCCGATGGTGGCGCGAGCGCGCGCGGCGCGGCGCCCGGTGGGGTCGGCTGGTGGTTCGGCGGGGCGTTCTCGTCGCGCCTCGAGCGCTCCGAGCCGTACGTCACGATGCGTTGGCGCGGCGAGGGGCGGAAGACCGTCGACGTGACCGACGTCGAGGGCGCCGTGCTCGCAGCGGACGTCGTCGTCAAGGCGCCGCACCGCGTGGACGTGCGCGCTGGGATCGAGGCCATCACCGGCGAGAACGAGCGCCTCGGCACGGGCTTCGCGGTCGACCTGCACGTGGGGTGGTCGTACGTCGCGTGGCAAGACGCGCCGTCGGGGTTCTTGTTGCCCTCGGTGCTCCCAGCCTCGTTCGGGCTCGCGTCTACGGCGTCCGAGCACGTCGAGGGGCGCGTCGGAGGCGGGTTCGTCGGGTCGGTCGCGTCCAACGTGCGGCTTCGGATCGGGGGCGACTACGTGATCGTCACCCCGTGGCGCGTCGACAGCGCGTACGCCGTTCGCGCGGGCGTCGGCCAGGCCATCGAAGGGGAAGCGCGGTTGACGGTCGGGTATCGGTAGCGGTCGGGTCGCGCGCCGCTCGGTGAGCGTCCGTGGCGGCAGGTCGTCGCGCACCGGGGCAAACTGCGCCAGCCTCCGAAGCACCGTGCACCGCGGTGCTCGCGGGTGCGCGATAGAGTGCGCCGTGTGATCGGTCGCGGCAGGCACCGCCCCGCCCGTCCCACCCCTCCCTGTCGTGAACGTACGTCAAAAAAACAACGGAGAACCTAACATGACGCGCTTCTCACCTCGTCGATCCGCCCACCTGTCCGAGGTGGCACGCCCTTTGCTCTGTGCCCCCGCGGGGGTGAGCGTGGTGCGTGGGATCGTCGGGATCAGCCTCGCGGTGATGCTGGGCGCGTGCGGCAAGGACGACACGTCCACGCACACGGGCACGCACACGGGCACCCACGAGACGGAGCCCACCGGGGCCGAGTGGTTCCAGGTCGCTGAGCACGCCGGGTCGGGCTTCCTCTCGATGTGGGGCTACAACGAGAACGATCTGTGGGTCGTCGGGTCAGACGCCGGCTCGGGACCCGCGCTCTACCACTACGACGGATCGGCGTGGTCCCAGAAGGACACCGGGAGCACCGGCACCTTGTGGTGGATCTGGGGCAGCGACGACAAGCTGATGATGTCGGGCGACGCGGGCCGCGTCGTCACGCACGACATCGCCGCCGGCACCTTCACCGAAGAGGTGCTGAGCGCGTCGATCACCTTCTTCGGCATCTGGGGCTCCTCCGAGTCGGACGTGTGGGCGGTCGGCGGCGACAGCTTCTCGTCGAGCAACGCCCAGATCTGGCACTACGACGGCTCGGCTTGGGCGCAGTGGACCGACGTGCCGGTCGAGTTCGAGGATCTGTTCCAGGCGTTCAAGGTGTGGGGTAGCGGACCGGACGACGTGTGGGTCGTCGGCAGCAACATGTTCACGATGCACTGGGACGGCGCGTCGTGGACCTACGTGGCGCCCCCGGGCGCTGAGGGGACCACCCGCAGCCTGTTCACCGTCAACGGCGACGGCGCCGGCAACGTGTTCGCGGTCGGTGGCGTCGGCGATGGCACCATCCTCCGGTGGGACGGCGCCGCGTGGGTCGACGAGTCTCCGGCCGGTGCCCCCCAGTTCAACGGCACCTTCACCCGCGCCGGATCCGAGACGGTCGCGTGCGGCGTGACGGGCACCCTCTACCGTCGCGACTCCGCGTCCGGTACCTGGGCCGAGGACGAGCGTGGCTCGGCCAGCCCACTCGATTTCCATGGTTGTTACGTCGATCCGAACGGTGGCGTGTACGGCGTTGGGGGCTACCTCAACGCGGCGCCGCAAGTGGACGGCTTTATCGTGTACGCGGGCGACAGCCCGCCGGCAGCGCTCTAAGCAACGAACCCCCTGCGAGGAAGACCATGAACGTGCTGACGAAGGCGTTGATCGCCACCGTGCTTTTGGCGAGCTGTGGGAAGACCGAGACGGGAGCCGAAACCGGCGCTCCTGTCGATCCGGGTCTGGAGCCGTGCGAGAAGGCGCCCGGCACCGGCTGCACGTGGGCTGGCACCGGCCTCGCCGGGTTCAACGGTGACGGCCTCACGCTCACCGAGTCGATGCTGTACTTCCCGTTCGACGTCGAGTTCTCGGACTACGGCCCGGCGACCGTCGTCGACTGGAACAACCACAAGATCCGCCAGGTGAAGACCGACGGCACGTTCGAGACGGTCATGGGCACCGACTTCCTCGGCGACGGGGACCCGGAGATGCTCGACATGACCGAGGCGGGCGCGCCCGGCACCACGGTCAACCTCAACCACCCGACCGAAGTGATCTACTGGCCCGACGGCGTCGGCCTCGTCGCGTCGTGGCACACGCACAAGCTGCGCAGCTTCGACACCGACGCGGACCACACCACGCGCGTCGTGCTCGGCTTCGGCGTAGGCTTCATGCCCGGTGACGACGAGGCGCCGGCGGACGAGGTTCAGATGAACCAGCCGTCGCACGTCGAGTTCTTGCCGAACGGCGACGTCGTCATCTGCGACATGCGCAACCTGAAGCTCCGTGTGTGGACCACGCGCGACACCGTCTACACGCTCGCCGGCACGGGCGACAAGGGCTACTCCGGCGACGGTGGGCCGGCGATCGACGCCGTGTTCTCGTTCCCGAAGAGCGAGAACCCCGAGCCCGGTGGCGCGCTGGCGGTCGGCCCCGACGGCCGGCTGTACATCGCCGACACCGAGAACAGCATGATCCGCGTGATCGACCTCGAGACGGGCATCGTGGACCGGTTCGCCGGCTCGCCGACCGCCGAGGCCGGCTTCGCCGAGGGCGATCGCCTGACGTCGGCGATGTTCAACTTCCCGCGCGACATCGAGTTCACCAAGGACGGCAGCACGATGCTGGTCGCGGACGACAAGAACCACCGCATCCGCGCCATCGACATGGCCACCGGCGCGGTGTCCACCATCATCGGCACCGGGAACTTGGGCTACAACGGTGAGAACGTCGACGCGCTGTCGGCGGACCTCAACCGTCCGTTCGGTGTGGCCGTGGATCAGGATGACAACATCTACGTCTCTGACACCCACAACCACCGCATCCGCGTCTTCTACCGCTGAACCCAACGCCTTGACCTGCGAGGAATCCAACATGCGTAACGCTCTCCTTCTGGCGCTCTCGGGCGTCATCGTGGCCGGCTGCGGGAAGTCCGAGGACACCGCTGGCGCCGACGTCTGCGCGACGCCGGGAACCATCTGCACGATCGCCGGCATGGCCGGGGTCGCCACCCGCGGCGACGAGAACGTCGATCCGCTCCAGACCGGCCTGTACCTGGTGCAGGACATGACGGTGGGCCCGAACGGCTCCATCTACATGATGGACTGGAACAACCACCGGATCCGCGAGTTGCACGCGGACACCGGCCTCGTCAACACGGTCGTCGGTGTCGGCGAGCTGGGCGACGGTCCTGAGGGGCCGGCGCTCGACGCCCTGCTCAACCACCCGACCCAGTGCTCGTTCGACGACGCCGGCAACCTGTGGTTCGCGGCCTGGCACAACAGCCGCATCGACAAGGTCGACCTCACCACCGGCATGCTGAGCTACGAGGCGGGCACCGGCGGTCGCGCGTTCTCGGGCGACGGCGGCGATCCGATGCTCGCCGACCTCGACCTGCCGTCCGCGGTCGTGCACGACGGCGATCGTTACTTCTTCTCCGACCAGGCGAACCAGGTCATCCGCATGGTCGAGAACGGCGTCATCACGACGATCGCGGGCGTGGCGAAGACCCCGGGGTACGTCGACGGAGCCGGCGCCACGGCGCAGTTCAACGGGTCGGTGTCGCAGTCGGCGCCCCCGACGAGCCGCATCGACTTCTTCGACGGCAAGATCTACGTGGCCGACTCGGGCAACCACGCGATCCGCGTGATCGACACCGCGACGTGGGAGGTCAGCACGCTGGCGGGCACGGGCGTGGCGGGCGACGCGATCGGCGCGGCCGACCAGGCGCAGTTCTACAGCCCGTCCGACGTGGAAGTGGCGGAAGACGGGACCGTCTACGTCGCCGACACCTTGAACTCCTGCGTCAAGCGGATCAAGGACGGTCAGGTCGACGTGGTGGCTGGCGTCTGTGGTGAGTACGGGTACGAGGGTGACGGCGTGGCCGCTACCAGCGCGATCTTCGACCAGCCGTACGGCGTCGAGACCGCGAACGGTATCCTGTACATCGCCGACACGTACAACCACGTGGTGCGCGCGGTCACGCTGTAATGAGCGCCACGGCGCGGCTTCGGCCGCGCCGGCGGCGTCCTGGCAGAAACTGAGCGACGGTCGCCTGCTTCGCGGTTATGAGAGTCGCGGTGGGGTCAACGTGCGTCTTTCCGCCTTGGTGATGTTCGTTGGGGTCGGGGGCTTGGTCGCGTGTGACGCGCGCACCGGCGCGTACGAAGACCCGTGCCTGACGCCGGGCACCATTTGCCGGGTCGCCGGGTGGGGCAACGGCACGAACGGCTTCAACGGGGAAGGGGCGCTCGCCGATCAGTCGATGTTGTACTACCCGTCCGCCCTCGCGGTGATGCCGGACGGGCGGCTCGTCATCGACGACTTCAACAACATGCGCATCCGGGTCCTCGAGCGCGACGGTACGCTGACCGACATCGCCGGGAACGGGGTGCACGACTTCTCGGTCGAAGCGCCGGCCACCGAGACGCCGCTCGAGAACCCGATCGACGTGTCGGTCGCGAGCGACGGCACGCTCTACATCGCGGAGCTGCACGCCTCGCGCATCCTGCGGGTCGACCTCGAGGGCAACCTCACGTGGTTCGCGGGCACGGGAGACGTCGGGTACGTCGGCGACGGCGGCCCTGCATCTGATGCCCACCTCGCCAACGCCTCTGGCGTGGCCGTCTTGGACGACGGGTCGGTCTACGTGGCCGACAGCGACAACCACTGCCTCCGCCGCATCGGGCCGGACGGCGTGATCGGCACGGTCGCGGGCAGCGGCGTGCCCGGCTACGCGGGCGACGGCGAGACGGGCGGCGTGTTGATGGACACCCCGCAGCGGGTCCGCCCGGCGCCGGATGGCACGCTGCTCGTCGCCGACTTCGGCAACAACGTCATCCGCCGCGTCGACCCCGAGACCAACCTCGTGTGGACGGTCGTGGGCAACGGCGAGGCGGGCTACGCGGGCGACGGCGGCCCAGCGACCGAGGCATCGCTGTCCGGCCCGACCGCGGCTTGGGAGTCGCCGGAGGGCGTCATCTACGTCGCCGACTCGAACAACAACGTCGTGCGTCGGGTGGATCCGGACGGTACGATCGAGACGATCGCGGGCACGGGTGAGCCTGGGCTCGACGGCGACTTCGGCGACGCGCGCGACGCGCACCTGAACTACCCGGCCGACGTGGTCGTCGGGCCGGAGGGCCTCTTGTACGTGGCCGATCTCAAGAACGGCATGGTGCGCAGCGTCGCGCTGGACGGTAACGCTTGGTGATCCTGCTGATGGTGGCCCTCGGTGCGTGCACGCCGAAGGAGACCGCCGAGACGGCCCCGCAAGAGACCAGCACCGTGATCACGTGGCCGCCGCCCACGGTGGCCATCCTTAGTCCGGAAGACGGCGCCTCCGTGCCGGCCGGCGATGTCGAGGTCGTCGTGGCGCTCACCGGCTACACGCTCTCCGAGGTCCCGTTGTCGTCGTCGGCGCGGGTCCCCGCTCCGCGTCCTGGTCAGGCGCACCACGAGGTCAACGAACCACCGCACGGCCTCGTCGTCTGGTCGCTCGACGGCGTCGAGGTCGACGCGACGGCGACCGACAGGTACACCATCAGCGGCGTCGCTGCGGGCCCGCACACGTTGTCCGTGGAGCTGGTCTACCCCGACAGAGACGCGTTCTATCCGCCGGTGGAGGACCAGGTCGATGTCACGGTACCGTAGGTTGGTCGTAGGTTGTTTGGTGGTCGCGGCAGGGTGCGGCAAGCTCGAGACCGGCGATACCGGTCCCGCGGAGCCGCCGGTCGACACGAGCGTCACGTTCGCCGACGTGCAGGAGATCTTCGACGATCAGTGCGTGAGCTGCCACGTCGCGGGCGGCGTCATGGCGACGGTCCCGCTCACGGCCGCAGAGGCGTACGACGCGATCGTCAACGTGCCGTCGTCGGTCGACGGCGTGGTGCTGGTCAAGCCCCAGGCTCCCGACGACAGCTACCTGGTGATGAAGGTGCGCGGAACGTACGGAGAGATCGGCGGCGGCGGGGACAGCATGCCGCCCGGCTTCTTGCTCGCGCAGAACCACATCGACGTCATCGTGGAGTGGGTCGAGGGCGGCGCGCTCCCGTAAGCGGTCCGCGAAGCGGCGTCTTCGCGTAGCATCGAACCCGCCGCTACGGTGGGTCCAGGTGCGCCGCGATCTGGGGCGTAGTCGGGGCCGTGATCACGCGTTGGCTGTCGACCTCGAGGGCCTCCGCCGGCTCGCCGTCGTGGGTCGGGTCGGCGACCGGCTCACGCATCGACCGTGTCCGATGGGCCAGCAGGGCCGTGTGTGCGTCGCCGCCCGACGGCGCGAACACGACGGTGTTGCCGCGCTCGGCGACCTGCAGCAGCGTCTGCAGGTAGCGCATCTGGAACCCGTTGGGGGAGCGGTCCAGCAGGTGCGCCGCCTCGACGAGCTGGCCGGCGGCTTCACGCTCACCGGTGGCCCGGATGACCATCGCGCGCCGCTCCCGCTCGGCTTCCGCCTCCCGCGCCATCGCGCGGCGTAAACCCCCGGGGATCTCGAGGTCCTTGATCTCGACCCGGGTCACCTTCACGCCCCAGTCGTCGGTGGCGTGGTCGATGATCGTCTGCAGCTCGGTGGTGATCTCGGTTCGATCCGACAGGATCCGATCCAGAGGGGACTGTCCGATGACCGACCGGAGGGTAGTCTGCGCGATCTCGAGGGTAGCGCGCCGGTGATCGAGCACTTCGACGATGGCCTTCGCGGGGTCGGCGACCTTGAAGTACACGACCGCGTTGACCTTGATCGGCACGTTGTCGCGCGTGATGCACTCCTGCGGCGGCACGTCGACGACGACAACGCGCATGTCGACGATGACCAGCCGCTCCAAGATCGGGGCGACCCAGACGAGCCCGGGCCCGCGCCACCCGATCATCCGCCCCAAACGGAACACCGCGGCCCGTTGGTACTCGGGGACGATCTCGATCCACGGGAAGAACATCATGAGGACCTCCGATCCAAGGGTACGCCGGTTCGTTCGGAGCCACCAACCGTCAACAGCCAGTCGTCGAGCGCCCGCACCACGCCGTCGACGCCGGGCGGGGCCGCCTCGCCCACGACGCGGAGGCCGACCTCGCGGGCGGCCTCCGATGTTGACGGCCCCATCGACACGATCGGGGGTGGGGGGCCCGCCGACCACGCGCTCGCGAGGCGCCGCGCGATCGACGCCGCGGTGACGATCACGAGGTCGATTGGCGCCGCCGCGGCGAGCGACCCGGGGAGGTCGGGCGGCGCGTGGTTGTGGTACGCGACGACCTCGACGAGCGGCCCGCGGGCGGCCAGCGCCTCCCGTGTGCCTGGGGTCGGGTCCTCTGCGCGGGGCCACAGCACGACCTGGCCGGGCCGATGCGGCAGGAGCTCGGCGAGCGCGCGCGCGGTGGCCGCGCCCACCAGGGCGGTGGCGCTCGGGGGCATCCGCGCCGCCGTCCCCGGGCCGACCGCGACGATCGGGCCCCGGTGGTGGCCGTCGCCCAGCGCCGCGACGACGGCGCTCGCGGCGGCCGGGCTCGTCAGGACCAGCGTCGCCTCGGGGTGGTTCGCGAGCGCGATCCGCACCGCATCGAGGTCGTAGACGAGCTCCATCATCGGGACCTCGACGGCGACGTGGCCCCGGGCGCGGACCGCGTCGGCCAGGGTGCCCCCGAGGCCAGCGGCGCGCGGGATCAGGATCCTCATGCGCGCGCGATATCCGGCCGCGTGCTCGGGTGCGGGGCACCGGCGTCGCGATTACTCGTTGCCCGGGGGACCGCGATGAACGCACCTACGGTCATCTTGCGCGCGTGCGCGTCCTACGACGTCGCGCGCGTCCGCGGCATCGTCGGCGACGCCCTGGTCCGGCTGGGGCTGCGGCCGACGGGTCGTACGCTGGTCAAGCCGAATTGTGTGGCCTCGGGGCCGAAGTTCCCGCATGCGCACACGCGCCCGGAGTTCCTCGAGGGCGTGCTGCTCGCGCTGCGGGATCACGCGACGCCGGAGCTGTCCGAGATCGCGGTGGGCGAGCGGTGCGGCATCACCATCCCCACGCGGTACGCGTTCACCGGCGCCGGCTACTACCCGATGTTCGCGCGCGCGGGCGTCGACAAGGTGTACCACTTCGACGAGGTGCCGCAGGTCGAGATCCCGCTGTACCACCCGGAGCGCCTGCGCGACAGCTTGTACACGCCGGAGCCGGTGGCCCGCGCCGACTTCTTCGTGAACTGCCCGAAGTTCAAGGCGCACCCTTGGACCACGGTCACGTTCTCGATGAAGAACTACATCGGTATTCAAGACGATCGGCATCGGCTGATCGACCATGATCACATGCTCGATCGGAAGGTGGCCGATCTGCAGTACATCATCCAGCCGCAGCTCGTCGCGATCGACGCGATCATCGCTGGCGAAGGCCGGATGCTCACCCCGTTGCCGTTCGATCTGGGTCTGGTGGTGCTGGGCGACAACCAGGTCGCGGTCGACGCCGTGTGCTGCATGATCATCGGCATCGATCCCCGGTCCGTCGCCCACATCCGGCTCGCCTGGGAGCGCGGGTTCGGACCGGTCGACCTGAGTGCGATCCGTGTCGAAGGCGACGTATCGCTCGATGAGGCGAAGGCGCGCGCGCGGGGGTTCCGGAGCGGACTCGTGAAGGTCGACGAGTACTTCGCGAACACGTCGATCCGCGCGTACGGTGGCCCGCCGCCCGGCGGCACCGTGGACTATTGCTGGGGCGGCTGCCCAGGCGCGCTTGAAGAGGCGATCGAGATCCTGCGGCTGTTCGATCCGGGCACGGACCGCAAGCTGCCTCCGGTGCACATCGTCTTTGGGCGGCACGAGGGGCCGATCCCCGCGAAGGACGGGGAGACCGTCATCTTCATGGGTGACTGCGCTACGTGGAAGGGCACGCTCGGCGGCGCGCCGGTCGAGGTGGCCGATCGCTACGTCGATCGGTCGCACAAGGATCCGCTCGAGGCGCGCGCGGAGGACATCTTCGTGAAGATGCTCCGCACCAAGCGCGCGATGGCGGGCAAGGCCAAGATCGTGCAGCTCGGCGGGTGCCCGGTCTCCGTGGCCGAGCAGGTGTTGGCGCTCGTCGAGCTCGGGCACCTCGAGAACCCGTACCTCGATCCCAGCGAAGCCACGCGGTTCATGAGCTGCTACCTGCAGTGGCGCACACGACAAGCGGTCAACCGGGTGATGGGGCGCCCGTACAACGTGCCGGGTCCGTCTCAGCGCGGGGCGGCGCGGCCGGCGCAGAACCTCCCGCCCGAGCCCGGGGCGGCGTCCTGAGCCAGGTCCCGAGCGGTCGGCCGGCCCTGCTGCGCGTGGTGGGCATCGCCGTGGTGGTCGGGGCGCTCGCGTTCGCGTCGTGGCGCCTGCCGCTGGTCGACGGGTTCGTGCGAACGGCTGAGTGGGTGCGCGGCGCGGGCCCGCTCGGGGTCGTCGTGTACGCGCTGGTGTTCGTCGTGTGGTCGGTGCTCGGGCTGCCGGCGAGCATGGTGCAGGGCGGCGCCGCGTGGTTGTGGGGGCCGCTCGGGGTCCCGTTCGCGTGGATCGTCTCGACCGCGTCGGCGTGGTTGGCGTTCCTCATCGCGCGCAGCGGGCTCGCGGACCTGGTTCGGGCGCGGTTCGGTGGCTCGACGCTGGTGCGCGCGGTCGACCTGGCGTCTGCGGAGCACGGGGTGCGGCTGGTGGTGCTGCTGCGGTTGTCACCGCTCGCGCCGTTCAACGTGGTGTCCTACGTGTTGGGGCTCACCCGGGTGCGGGTGGGGCAGGCGGTCGGTGGCACCCTGATCGGCAGCATCGTGCCGGTGGCGCTGTATGGTGTGCTCGGGAGCACCGCGCGGGACCTCGAGGAGCTGCTGGCCGGGCGGGCGGCCGAAGGCAACCTGTGGTTCACGCTCACCGCGCTCGGCCTCACGCTGATCGTGACGGTAGGCGTGTCGATGACGGCGCGTCGCGCGATGCAACAGGTGTTGGCGGCAGATCGGGCGTGACGTCGCGGCGCGATCGGGCGCGGCGGCCCGCCATCAGGTCGTCACTTGCGGGCCCATCGGATTCGGTGCAGCCTCCGCGCTTCGGAGGTGCGCGTGCCCGAGGTCGAAGCGTCCGGTGTGGGGGCGCGGGTGCGGCGTTGGCTCGCCGGAGCGTCTCCGGTCGTGTTCTCGGCCTGGGCGATCGTCGCGGCGTTCAGCACGTACTTCTCGATGTACGCGTACCGGAAGCCGTTCGCGGTCGGCACGTTCGAGGGCTCGGTCGCCGTCCCGTTCGGGTTGCCCGAGGTCGACTACAAGATCGCCCTCGTGATCGCGCAGGTGCTCGGGTACTGCTTGTCGAAGTTCGTGGGGATCAAGGTGATCTCCGAGCTCACGCCCGAGCGACGCGCCGTCGGCTTGCTCGGCGCGATCGGCGCGTCGTGGGCCGCCCTGGTGCTGTTCGCGGTGTTGCCAGCGCCGTGGGCGATGATCGGGTTGTTCCTCAATGGGATCCCGCTCGGCTTCGTTTGGGGGCTCACGTTCGGGTTCCTGGAGGGGCGGCGGACCTCGGAGGCGCTCGGCGCCGGCCTGTCGGCCAGCTACATCCTGGCGAGCGGCGCGGTGAAGTCGGTGGGTCGGTGGCTGCTCGACGCGGGCGTGCCCGAGCCGTGGATGCCCGCGGCGGTCGGCTTGTTGTTCGCGCCGGGCATGCTGGTGTTCGTGTGGATGCTGACGGTGATGCCCCCTCCTTCGGCCGAAGACGAAGCGTCGCGGACCAAACGCGCCCCGATGGACGCCGCGGCGCGCCGGGCGTTCTTCATGCAGTACGCGCCGGGGCTCGTGCCGCTGATCGCGCTGTACGTGCTGCTGACGGCGTACCGGGACTTCCGGGACAATTTCGCGCGCGAGATCTGGGACGCGCTCGGGTACTCGGGGTCACCCGAAGTGTTCGCGCTGTCCGAGGTCCCGGTCGCCATCGCGGTGCTCGCCGTCCTCGCCGCGCTGATGGCGATCCGTGACAATCGAACCGCGTTGCTTGCGGTGCACGGCGTGATGCTGTCGGGGGTCTTGTTGGTCGGCGGCGCTACCGCGTTGTCGACGATGGGCGTGCTCGACCCGGCGTGGTCGATGGTGCTGGTCGGCATGGGCTTGTACATGGCGTACGTGCCGTACGGGTGCGTGCTGTTCGACCGGTTGATCGCCGCGGTTGGCGTGACCGCGAACGCGGGCTTCTTGATCTACTTCGCGGACGCGTTCGGGTACCTCGGCAGCGTGTTGTTGCTCTTGTACCGAAACTTCGGCCAGGCCAACCTGTCATGGCTGGAGTTCTTCCACGGCGCCAGCTACGCGACCGCGATCATCTGCGCGGCGTGCTTCGTGTTCTCGGCGGCGTGGTTCAGCCGCCGGCTGGCTCGGGCAACGCCCGCTGGTTGAACCGCGCGTAGCCGTCGGGGGCGAGGGGCTGACCATCGAGCCACCGGTACGCTTGCCACGTGCCGAGCACGCGCTTGACGTACATACGCGTCTCTTCGAACGGGATGCGCTCGACGAACTCGTCGGTCGGCAGGTGGCCGAGGCTGCCCTCGGCGCCGTCGACGCCCCACCAGCCCTTCACCCGTCCTTCGCCGGCGTTGTACGCGGCGGCGACCAGGAACGAGTTGCCGCCGAGCACGCTGTGCTGCCAGTCGAAGTAGGCCGACCCGATCGCGAGGTTGGTGGCGGGGTCCAGGAGATCGTCAGCCGACACCGACTGGCCGGACCACTGACCCACCCGCGCGCCGGTCGCCGGCATGACTTGGGACAGGCCCCGCGCGCCGGCCCACGAGATCGCCGCCGGGTCGAAGTTCGACTCGGTGCGCACGAGGGCCTGGAACAACCTCGGGTCGTACCGATCTCCTGCCGTCGCGGCCTGGATCTCGGGCCACCAGGCGTCCGGGTAGGCCACCGCCAACGTGGCGACCGCGTCGCCGCTGGGGGCGTCGGGCACGTTCGTGCGCAGCCAGACGCGGAGATCGCGGTGGGCGGCCACGCCGTCGCCCAGGGCGTCGCGGCTCTCGGTCCACCAGAGCAGCTCGTCGCGCGTCGGCTCCCCGGCTTGTTCGGCCCACGCGTCGAGGGCAGGCCCGACGAGGCCGACGGCGAGCAGATCGCGGGCCTGCGACACCGCGGGGTCGTCGAGCCACGCGCTGCGGAGCCGCCACTCGGCCGCCGCCGGCTCGGGGCGCTTGGGCAGCGCCGCGAGGCGATCGGGGGCCACCTCGGACAGGCGCATCGCGGCGAGCAACCCGTAGTACGTCCACGGCAACGCCTCGGCGAGCGCGACCCAGCGGTCGATGGCCTGCGCGCGCGCGTCGCCGGTGGGCTCG
>CAIUDO010000150.1 GCA_903897935.1 uncultured Pseudomonadota bacterium | reverse complement strand
TCCGCCGCACCACGCCGGCCCCGAGCGACGTGACCTCCGGCGCGCGCAGCATGGTCGACGCGGTGCTCGGCCCGCCGTCGTGGGCGGGGTTCCCCGCTGGCGCCGCCGTGCTGCGCGATCTCGAGCGCCCACCGAGCGCCCCCCCGCCCGCCGCCCTGTTCGACGAGCAGGCGGCCGAGCGCACGCTCACCGCGTTCGCGCACGCCAATCAGGAGGCGTGGCCAGAGTTGGTGGAGGTGCTGCACCTCGCTCGGGTCGGGCTCACCGACGTCTCCGGGCCGACGATGGCGCGCTTGTACGGCGTTCGTAAGTCGGCGCTGCGGGCCGCCGGCCATCCGCGCCACCACGCCGCGCTGCGCGCGCGGGCGAGCACCCAGGAGTGGCGCGACATGTTCCTCTACGCGGGGGACCACCACGACGTCGCGCGGCTCCTCGCCGGATCGTGGCCCGATCGGCTCAGCCCGTCCCTGGCGCTGGAGGCGCGCCGGATCGCGTGGCCGCTCGCCCACGCGCGCCCCGTGTGGCGTCACGCCCGAGCGCACAACGTCGACCCCTACCTGGTGCTCGGCCTGATGCGCCAAGAATCGACCTACGACGCCGTCGCGGTGTCGCACGCGGGCGCGCGCGGCGCGATGCAGATCATGCCGCGGACCGGTCACCTGCTCGCGGAGCTGGCCAGCGACCAGAGCTTCGCGACCAGCGACCTCGAAGATCCGGTGGTCGCCGTCGGGTACGGCATCCGCTACCTCGGCCTGCTCATGAAGCGCTTCGACGGCGTCTTCCCGCTCGCGGTCGCCAGCTACAACGCCGGCCCGCACAACGTGCACGCGTGGCTCGCCGGCGGGGGCGCGTCGATGCCGATGGACGCGTTCGTCGAGCACATCCCGATCCGGGAGACGAACGAGTACGTCAAGCGGGTCACCGGCCATTACGCCACGTACCTGTGGTTGTACGCGCCAGACGGCACCGCGCTCGTGGTGCCGCCGGCCCCGAAGGGAGACGACCCGACGGTGGTGGATTTCTAGGGCCGCGGCCCGAAGGTTCATCGGACCCGTCTCCCGGCCTTGCGAAACGCGCGCGAAGAAGTAGCCTCAGCGTCCCGTGGGATTCGTGTGGTGCCGGCCATTCCGGCGGAGGGACGGATGCTCAAGTTCAGCGCACGCACCGACGTCGGTTTGAAGCGCCGCCACAACGAGGACTCGCTGCTCGCGGCGGAAGACTTCGGGCTGTTCGTCGTCGCCGACGGCGTAGGTGGCCGCAAAGCCGGCGAGATCGCCAGCGCGCTCACGGTCAACACGTTCCAGTCCTACGCGAGCCAGCTCAAGGAAGCCGTCGACCGGTGCGCCGCCGACCCGAGCCGGGACACCCGCAACGCGGTGCTCCACTTGCTCGATCAGGCCACCAACGCGGCGTCGCGCCGGGTCTACGAGGCCGCCAACGCCACCGGCCGCCAGGGCATGACCACCACGATGGTCGCCGCGCTCGTCGGCGGCGGCAACGCGTACGTGTGCCACGTCGGCGACTCACGCGCCTACCTGCTGCGCGGGGGCACGCTCCGCCAGCTCACCGAAGATCACTCGATGATCAACGAGCTGGTCCGCAACGGCGCCATGCGCCCGGACGACCCGGCGGCCGCTCAGTACAAGAACGTGATCACGCGCGCCGTCGGCTTGTACCCGCAGGTCAAGACCGACACGCTGTTCGTCGAGCTCGTCGGCAATGACCGCCTCGTGCTGTGCACCGACGGCCTGTCCGACATGGTGGAGCCGAAGAAGCTCCAGGATCTCGTCGGCACGCCTGATCTGACCAAAGGCTCCGACCTCCTCATCCAGGCGGCGCTCGACGGCGGCGGCCGCGACAACGTCACCGTCGTCCTGATCGATCCCGAGGCCACCCAAGAGGCCGAGGCGGTCGCGGCGCGCGCGCGCGTGATGGAGTCGTTGTTCTTGTTCGAGGATCTGCCGTACCAGGCGCGCCTGCGCGTCGGCCGGATCATGAGCGAGCTCTACCTCATGCCCGGCCAGCCGGTGATGCGCCAAGGAGCAGCCGGCAACACCATGTACGTCGTCGTCCAGGGTGAGGTCGGCGTCGTGGTCGACGGCAAGGAGGTCGCGGTGCTCGGTGAGGGCGAACACTTCGGTGAGATCGCGCTCGTCGACAACCAGCCGCGCTCGGCCAGCGTCGTCGCGCGCGGGTTCGGCATGTTGCTCGCGATCGACCGCGACGCGCTCCGTGAGTTCTGCATGATGGAGCCCGCGCTCGGCAACATGATGCTGTGGAAGCTGCTCGCGACGCTGTCCGAGCGCCTTCGGCGCGCCAACGCGCAGCTCGTGTCGCGGCCCACATGAGCACGCGGCGCGTCACCGTCGCGTGCAGCCCCGACGCCGACGACCTGTTCATGATGCGGGCGTTGCTCGAGGGCCTCATCGACACCGGGCCGTACCGGTTCGACATCACCAGCACGCCGACCGACGCGCTGAACCATCTCGCGTCCGGCGCGGACGGGCCCGACGTCGTAGCGTTGTCGATCGCGTGGTTTCCCCAGGTCTCCGACCGGTACCTGCTGCTGCGTCACGGCGGGTCGATGGGCGAAGGGTACGGCCCGATCGTGGTCGCCGGCCGCCCGATGGCCCCGGCGGACCTCGCCGGCCGCCGCGTCGCCGTCCCTGGGACCACGACCACCGCCGCGCGGGTGTTGGCCCTGGCGCTCGCCGAGCCTACCGGCGGCGCGGGCTACGCGCCGGTCGTCGTCCCCATCTCGCCGTACGAGCGCATCTTCGACGCGATCCGCGCTGGTGAGGTCGACGCGGGCCTGGTCATCCACGAGGGCCGCCTGACGTGGGCCGACGAGGGCATGCACGAGGTGCTCGAGCTTGGCCGGTGGTGGGCCGACGACACCGGGGGCTTGCCGCTGCCGCTCGGCGGGAACGCGATCCGAAGGGGCCTCGGGCCCGACCTGGCGCCGATCAGCGCGCTGCTGCGCGCCTCGATCCGCCACGGCCTCGCCGATCGCGACGCCGCCATCCGCTGGTTGCTCGCGAAGGGCGGGCCGCTGCGCACGCCGGAGCGCGTGGGACGCTACCTCGACATGTACGCCAACCACCGCACCCTGGACTGGGGCGACGACGGCGTGCACGCGATCGAGGTGCTGCTCCGCCGCCTCGGACACGACGGGCCGGTCGCGTTCGCCGCCTGAAGCCCGAGCGCGAGATCAGCCGGTCGAAGCACGCTTGAGCGGCACCGGTGCGTCGATCTGGACGCCGACTGCGTGCACCTCGACCGTGCCCCCGGCCATGTCGACGCGCTGCCCGGTCGCCCACGACGGAACGGGGCCGTCGAACCGGTCGACGGTCGGGCCGGCGACCACGAGATCGCACCCGAGCGCCACGGCGACCCGGTCGAGCCGCTCGGCGACCCGCAGCACCTCTCCGAACACGCTCCATACGCGGTGCCTCGCCGGACCCGCGTGCGCACAGACGGCGTAGCCGGTCGAGACCGACATCCGCAGCGCCGGCCCACCCCCCTCGAAGCTGCGGGTCTTCGACCACTCTCGCGTCACGCGGGCGAAGCGGTCGCGCATCTCGAGGGCGCACCGCGCGGCGCGATCCGCGTGGTTGCGGGCCTCGATCGGCGCGCCGAACACCGCGACCCACGTGGTGTCGGGCGAATGCACCAAGGTGCCCTCCCACGCCCCTGCCGCGCTCGCGACCTCCTCGAGCAGGGTGTCGAACATCGCGACGACCTCGGCCGGCGCGAGGGTGGCCTCGAGCGCCGAGAGGTCAAGGACGCCACGTACGACGGTGACTTCGGAGCGCTCCACGTCGCTCCCCAGGACCGCGACCAGATCCGAGAAGACGTCGGGCGGGACCAGCGGACCGGCGGCGATCAACCTTCGGTCCTCGGCGCGGCGCGCGAGGTGGGCGAAGCGCGCGCCGAGCGCCCCCGACAGGTTGGAGGCGTCGGGCGCAGGCGCACGCGCCGGCGC
>CAIUDO010000149.1 GCA_903897935.1 uncultured Pseudomonadota bacterium | reverse complement strand
GTTGGTCTGGTCGGTCTTGACGAACGCTACCTCGGCGCCGTAGTCGGCGCCGATCCCGTTGAACGCCAATCCCGGCGTTGGGACGAGGTAACTCCCGTCGGTGAAATCCTCGTCGAGCTCGTCCCAGTACCCGCCCGGCCACGAGACATCCATCCGCTCGGCGTACAAGAACAGGTTGGCGACGTCCCAATCGAGCGCGAACTCTACGCCGTACGCGAGCCCCTTGACGTTCGGGCGGTCTTCGTCGGGGAGCGGCCAGCCGTCGTCGGTGGCTTGGGAGAAGCGCGACGACAAGATGGAGCGCGGGATCGACACGCTCCGGACCCGGATGCCAGCGGCCATGTCGAAGGCGCGGGCCTCGGCCGCAGGTGCTGGGGGCGCCTCCGGGAGCGCCTGGGCCCCCGCGACGGAAGGGGCGAGCACGACTGAGGCGATGGTTATACGGTACATGTTCGCTCGGGGGAGGCGTGCCGGGAGGGCCTGTTCGTACCGGAAGGCGGGCCACGCCGTCAACCGCGGTGATCGGCGTTGCCTGCTTCATGGGGCTCGGGATCGGCTGCGGGTGGCGGTTCGGGGCGGTCACTGGCGTCGCGTTGTCGCCCGGCGACGTCGTGGGGGCCACGGTGGAGCCCGGGGCGCGCGCGGTCGTAGCCTCCGCGGTCGCGGCAACCTTGGCGGCGCGTGGGGTCCCGGCGGGGGCGCCGATCGACTGCGACGTCGTCGCGTCGCAGGTGGCGCGCGCCGCGGTGCCGGCGGGCAGCGCGGGGACGGTCGCGTGGGAGGCCCGGGTGTCCGTCCGGGCCGAAGTGGCGGCGCGCCCGGGGTGCGTGACGGAGGTAGAGGCTGTGGCGGTCTGGGTCCAGCCGTCGGACGACGCGGCGAGCGCGGCTGCGGCCCGACTGGCGGCGACGGACGAGGCCGCGCGTCGCGCGGCCGAGCGCGCGGTCGATGTCTTGGTGGGGAGGAGCGCGTGTCGCCAGTCGAGCGGTTGAGTCGTAGCTTCGTGCCCGTGTGGTGGTTGTCTGGGGATCCTGGCGCGCGGGTGCTCGTGGACCGCGCCGTTCAGGACCTGGTCGCGTGGGGTAAAGAGCGCTGCGGCATCCCGGGCTTCAACCTATCGGTCACCGACGCGGACGACCTGGACCCGGGGCAGGTCGTCGCGTTGGCGGGCACGGTCCCGATGATGTCGGACCTGCGGGTGGTCGTCGTTCGAAAGCTCGACGCCGCGAAGGACGACCTGCTGCAGGCGCTGGTCCGCTACGCGGAGGCGCCGTCGCCGACGACGCTGCTCGTGCTCTCCGGCGAGAAGTTCCCTACGAACCGTAATAAGGACGCCACGGACTGGGCGGTGGAACTCTCACGGGCCGTGCGCCGCGGCGGCGGCGAGGTGGTGTACTACGGCACCCGAGACGTCATCCCGGCGGACCACGCGCGCGCGCACGCTGAGTCGCTCGGCAAGCAGCTCAGCCCGTCTGCGGCGCGCGCCCTGGTCGCGATCTGTGGTCCCGAGCTCGCGCCGCTCGAGCGGGAGGTCGAGAAGCTGGCCGAGTACTGCGCAGATCAAGACGAGATCGACGAGGCGTCCGTCGCGGCGTGCGCGTCGATCCTCGCCGAGGCCGAGGTGTGGGACCTCACCGGCGCGATCGCGGCGCGCCGACCCGATCAAGCGGTCGTGCTGATGCAGCGCCTGCTCGAAGACGGCGAAGCACCGCACAAGCTCATCGCGATGGTCTCGTGGCAGGTGCGGCAGATGCTGTCGGCGATCGCGCTGATGCGTGCCGGGGCGTCTGCGGACACGGCGAGCCGGACCTCGGGCCTCAAGCGCCACCTCGTCGACCGCCTGGATCGCGCGATGATCGAGGAGCCCGGGGCGCTCGACGCGGCGGGCGTCATCGAGCGGATCGCCGCGGCGAACCACGCGATGAACAGCCGGCGCGTTGGCGATCGCGCTGCCTTCGAGCAGCTGGTCCTCGCGCTCTGCGGGCGCTCGTGAACGCGTGACCCGGCTCGAGCGGCCCGATCAGGCGATCACGGCGATCAAGCAGCGACGATCAGGCCGATCAGCCCTGCGACAGCCGCTTGACGTGCGCGTGCAGGCGCGAGATGCGGCGAGCGGCCTGGTTGGGGTGGATGACCCCCTTGGCGGCCGTGCGCTGGATCACGCTCATCGCTTCGCGCAGCTCTTCCTGAGCCTTCACGGGATCCTTCGACGTGATCGCGAGGCGGACGTCCTTGATCTGGTTGCGCATCCGGCTGCGGAGGGTGCGGTTCCGGGCGCGGCGGCGCAGGGCCTGCTTCGCGCGCTTGTCGGCGTCCTTGTGGTTGGCCAAGTCGATATCTCCCAATGCCCGATGGCATGAATCGAAGCGCCTCGCCGTTAACGCGAAACGTCCGTCCCGCGCAAGGTCGATGGTGCGCATGGACCGCGGTCGCTTCGGGCGTTATCGCAGCGCCCATCATCCGGGGGGAACATGGAGCTCTGCGTCGTTGGTACCGGATATGTCGGGCTCGTCGTCGGCGCGTGCATGGCGGACTTCGGCCATCACGTCACGTGCGCCGACACCGACGCGTCGAAGATCCGGACGCTCGAAGCAGGCGGGATCCCGATCTTCGAGCCGGGCCTGGACGAGGTCGTCGAGCGCAACGTGCGCGCGGGGCGGCTCCGCTTCTCGACGGACGTCGCGGCGTCGGTGCGCGGCGCCGAGGTGCACTTCATCGCCGTCGGCACCCCACCGGCCGCAGACGGGTCGGCCGACCTCACCTACGTGCTCGGCGTGGCGCGAACCATCGGCGCCAACATGGCCCGGGCGTCGCGGGTCGTCATCAAGAGCACCGTCCCGATCGGCACCTCCGACAAGGTGCGCGCGATCCTCGCGGAGACGGCTGCCTACCCGTTCGACGTCGTGTCGAACCCCGAGTTCCTCGCCGAAGGCACGGCCGTCGAGGACTTCTGCAAGCCGGATCGCATCGTGGTCGGCTACGCGGACCCGTCGTCGGCGGACGTGATGAACCGGCTTTATGGGCCGTTGGTGCGCACCGGTCGCCCGATCTACCATATGGACAATCGGTCGGCCGAGATGGCGAAGTACGCCGCGAACGCCATGCTCGCCACGCGCATCACCTTCATGAACGAGCTGGCGAACCTGTGCGAGCACCTCGGCGCCGACGTCGACGCGGTGCGCAAGGTTGTCGGCAGCGACACCCGCATCGGACCCCGCTTCTTGTTCCCGGGGTGTGGCTACGGCGGCTCGTGCTTCCCCAAGGACGTGCAGGCGCTCGTGCACACGGCGGCGGCGGTCGGCTACCCGCTCCGCGTCGCGTCGACGGTGCACGCCGTCAACGAGGTTCAGAAGGGCGTTCTGGCCGCGAAGGTCCGCTCGCTGATTGGCGACGACTGGTCCGGGCGCACGATCGCGGTCTGGGGGGTGGCGTTCAAGCCCCGCACGGACGACATCCGCGAGGCCCCGGCGCTCGTGTTCATCGACGAGGCGCTCGAGCGCGGCGCGCGGGTCGTCGCGCACGATCCCGAGGCCTCCGAGCCCACGATGAAGCTGTACGGGGACCGGATCGGCTGGTCCGATACGCCGATGCCGGCGCTCGACGGCGCCGATGTGCTCGTGATCCCCACGGACTGGAACGAGTTCCGGAGCCCAGACTTCGCCGACATGGCGCGCCGCATGAAGCACCGCTTCATCGTCGACGGGCGCAACCTGTACGAGCCCGCGCTGATGGCGTCGCTCGGCTTCCATTACTTGTGTATCGGTCGCCCGGTGGTCCTTCCGGGGTAGGCCGCGAATCGAACGACCGCCCCTCACGCCACGCGCGGAGGGGGATCGGAGCCCTGATTGAGCGCCGAGAACGTACGTAACTTCGCCATCATCGCGCACATCGATCACGGCAAGAGCACGCTGGCAGACCGGATCCTCGAGCGCACGGGCGCTGTGGAGGCCCGTGACATGCGCCAGCAGCTGCTCGACTCGATGGACATCGAGCGGGAGCGCGGCATCACGATCAAGGCGCAGACGGCCTCGATCAAGTACGTCGCGCGCGACGGCAAGACCTACACCCTGAACCTGATCGACACCCCCGGACACGTCGACTTCACGTATGAAGTGAGTCGTTCGTTGTCGGCGTGTGAAGGGGCGATCTTGGTGGTCGACGCGGCGCAGGGCGTGGAGGCGCAGACGCTCGCCAACGTGTACCTGGCGATCGAAGCGGACCTCGAGGTGGTGCCCGTCATCAACAAGATCGACCTCCCGTCCGCGAACCCGGAGGAGGTTCGTCGGCAGATCGAGGATCTGGTCGGCCTGGACGCGTCGGACGCGGTGTTGTGCTCCGCCAAGACCGGCGTCGGGATCGACGACCTTCTCGAGGCGATCGTCGCGCGGGTTCCGGCCCCGAAAGGGGACTTGAACGCCCCGCTTCGCGCCCTGATCGTCGACTCGTGGTTCGACAACTACGTCGGCGTTGTTTGTCTGGTGCGCGTGGTCGACGGAGCCCTGGCGATCGGGGATCGCGTCAAGTTGATGGCGGCGGACCGTGTGTACGAGGTGAATCGCCTCGGTCGGTTCACGCCGGCGTCCGTGGAGCTCAAGCAGCTCGTCGCCGGCGACGTCGGGTTCGTCATCGCGAGCATCAAGACCATCCGGGACGCGCGGGTCGGCGACACGATGACCCTCAACCGGGCACCGGCGCTGACGGCGCTGCCGGGGTTCCGCGAAGTCAAGCCGATGGTGTACTCGGGCATCTACCCGGTGGACTCCACGGACTACGAGCCCCTGCGTGACGCGCTCGAGAAGCTCCGGCTCAACGACAGCGCGATCTCGTCGGACCCCGAGTCGTCGGACGCGCTGGGCCTCGGGTACCGCGTCGGGTTCTTGGGCAAGCTGCACATGGAGGTCGTGCAGGAGCGCCTCGAGCGGGAGTTCAACCTCGATCTGGTCACCACCGCTCCGTCGGTCGTGTACCGGGTGGACAAGCGGGACGGCACCCAGGTCGAGATCCGCAGCCCGAGCCAACTTCCCCCGCTGCAGGAGGTCGAGGCGATCCGTGAGCCGTACGCACGGCTCACCTTGCATTGCCCCGAGCAATACATCGGCGTGTTGTTCAAGCTGCTCGAGGAGCGCCGCGGCGCCCAGGTTGGCTTCGAGTACTCGAGCCCCGGGCGCGTGGTGATCACGTACGATGTGCCCTACGCCGAGGTCGTCTACGACTTCTTCGACCGCCTCAAGAGCGTGAGCCGCGGGTACGCCTCGATGGACTACGAGGTGCGCGAGTGGCGCGTGTCCGACCTGGTGAAGGTCGACATCCTGCTCAACGGCGAGATGGTCGACGCGTTGTCGATGTTGTGTCACCGCGACGCGGCGTACCACCGAGGGAACGACCTCACGCGCCGCCTGAAGGAGCACATCCCGCGCCAGATGTGGGACGTCGCGATTCAGGCCGCGATCGGCAGCCGTGTGATCGCGCGCAGCACGGTGAAGGCGTACCGTAAGGACGTCACCGCGAAGTGTTACGGCGGCGACATCTCCCGAAAGCGCAAGCTGCTCGATCGGCAAAAAGAGGGCAAGAAGCGCATGAAGTCGGTAGGGTCCGTCGAGATTCCGCAGGAGGCGTTCCTCGCGGTGCTTCGCGTCGGACAAGAAGACTGACTGGCGGCCGTAGGCGCACGACGCGCGGTGGCGGTTCCCCTCGCGCTGACCGCGCGCGTGGAGTATCTTCGTCGTCCCCCGGTCCGTTCCCCACGGGCCAGCCGCGAGGCCACCATGACGAGACTCCCGGGCGACCCGAGCGGGGAGCCACCGGACGGTTCGGACCTTGATGGGTACGTCGACGACGCCGATGGTGTCGAGGCGGTCGGGTCGGATCCACGCACCGATCCCGAGCCGACGCCGGCGCGCCCGTGGTCGCGTCGCGCGCGTCGCGCGTTGGGTCTGACGCTGGTGTGCCTGGGGGTTGCTGCGACGGCGTTGTTGGCGACGCCCGTCCTGGCGGTCGCGCCGTACGCGGCCGACGACCTCCTGCTCGACCGCGCGGTGCGCGTCGCGCTGCTCGACTGGCGCGACTTCGGCCCAGAAGCGGGGAGGGAGCGCTTGTTGTACGAGCTCGACCACCTCGGCATCGGGCAACAGGTCGGCGACGACGCGTGCACCTTCGACGACGCGCACGACGGCAAAGCGATCCGGTGCGCCTGGGAGGTCGCGCTCGTCGTGCCCTTGGCCGAGCGCGCGGTCCCCATCCGGTTCCGCACCGACGTCGAGGTGGACGCGTCGGGCTCGTTGCGCTGATCGCGTCGCGGGCGCCGCCTCCGACCACGGGTCAACGTGCTAGTCTTCACCATCGTGCGGATGGTCGGCGCGCTGAGTTTCGCGCGCTGCGCCCGGGTCGAGGAGTGTTCATGCAAAGGAATCCGGTCACGCCAGCGGGGTACGAGGCGCTCGTTCGCGACCTGGGCTATCAAAAAGAGGTGCTTCGTCCATCGATCATCATCGATATCGAGGAGGCGCGGGCGCACGGGGACATCTCGGAGAACTCCGAGTTCGAAGACGCGAAGGAGCGGCAGGCGCACTGCGCCGGTCGTATCCGCGAGCTCGAGCACCTCGTGGCGACCGCCGAAGTGATCGACGTCGCGAAGCTGCCGCGGGACGGAAAGGTCCGCTTCGGGACCACCGTGTCCGTCGCCAATTCCGCCACCGGCGACGAGCGCGTGTACACGATCGTTGGGGCGTCCGAGGCGGACATCTCCGCGGGGCGAATCTCGTACCTCGCGCCGCTCGCGCAGGCGTTGATGGGCCGCACGGAAGGCGACGAGGTCGAGGTGCCGACGCCGGGCGGCTGCGTCCGGTGGGAGATCTTGGCGGTTCGGTACGGCACCTGATGCCTCGTGTGCTGGAGCAGAGACCAACGTGATGGAACCGGGTGAATCCACGGACGCGCCGTCGGGTGACGGCGTCGTCGTGCCGCTCCGGCGGGTCGACCATGCGCTGGACCCGCTGCGGCGGGTGCTGCGGTTCGCGCTGGAGCAGCCGCACGCGGTCCGCTACCTCGGGTCCACCGCCCACCGACACGTTCGGCTCGCCGTCGACCACGGGCTCCCCATCGAGATCGCCGACGACCTGCTGGCGGTCACCGCGGATCTCGCCCGCCTCGACGACGACGCGCCCGAAGTGCGTCTCGACGCGATCCAGGCCCTCAACGCCGCGCTCTTGCGGGTCGACGCGACCCTCGGTTTGCCGCTGCCGTGGCGTCGTGGGCCGCCCGGGCGCCCGCGCGTGGTCGTCGATGACGTGGCCACCACCCCTGCGCCCGCGCCTGCGCCTGCGACGTCACCGCGCCGGGACTCCGGCAAGGAGCCGGTCCGAGCCGCCGCCCCCGAGCCCAAGCCAACACCCCCGGCGCCGTCACCCGCCGCGACGCAGGCGGTGCTTCGGGTCGTCGACGACGCTGGGCTCGCCGAGCGGTTCGCCGAAGTGGGCATCGAGACGGTCGCCGACCTGCTGCTCAC
>CAIUDO010000148.1 GCA_903897935.1 uncultured Pseudomonadota bacterium | reverse complement strand
CCCAGTGACATCGCGACCGACGACCACTGGGACGCGCCGGCCGGGCGGTGGAACAGGGTCACCGGGGCGCCCGACTCGGCGCACACCTCGACGGCCACCCGCGCGGCGCCGCTCGCCCCGACGTTCGGCGCCTGCGCGACGCGCACGCACGCCGCAGCGGGCGCGGACGCCCGGGGCGCCTCCGGGGCAGGCGTGGGCGCGGCCTCGGGCGGGGCGGAGGGGCCGGGTGGCGCGGCTGGCGCTGCAGGATCGACCGGCTCCACGGCGAGGCCCGTCTCGGCGGCCTCGGGCTTGGGCGCCGCGGGGGCAGGGGCGGGCGTCAGGGTGACCGCGGGCTGGCTCGGAGCGTACGATGTCGCCACGATCCCGATCACCCCCAGCGCCAACACGCCCATCATCACGAGCAGGGGCCACCGCGGGCGCGCCGCGGCGCGCGGTCGGTCGTGCTCGGGATCCTCGGACACCCGCAAAGAGCCGAGCTCGGGCTCGTCCCGCCGCGCGGCGGGGAGGGGCGCGACCTCCTCGGACAGGCCGGGCTCGTCGAAGAACGTCGCGGACGGGTCGGGATCGGGCGCGGACGCCGCCGGAGGAGCGGTCGCGGGGCCAGGCGACGAGCTCGTGCCGGACGAGCGCGCGCCGCCGCTCGCGCGATCCGCAGGGGGTGGGCCCGCGGCGGGCGTCGGGCGGATCGCGCCGCCGACCTCTCGCGGGGCCGACGCGCTGGGTGCACCGACGAGCGACGACGGGGGGGCGGAGGCGAGGCGCGCGTTGGCGTCCGGCGCGACGAGCGGCGTCACCGGCACCGCCGCCCCACGAGGCGCGGGCGGGGCGTGCGGGGACACGCTGACCGGCGGATCATGGGGGACGGCGCAGCGCGCGTCGAGCGCGGCGGCCCACGCGGCTAGGGTGCTCGGGATGGGACCTTCGAACGACGATCCCGTCCACGTTGCCCAGATGCCCGCGAGCGCGCGGCAACGGTCGGCCTCGGTGGTGCCGGGAGGGACCGGTCGCAGCAGCCCAGCGAACCGAACGACGGAGTCCTCGGTGAGCCAAAGATCGGCGGCGTCGGGCGGGGCGATCTCGACGTCGGACGCCGCGGCGAACACGAGGGCAGCCGTCAATTCCGCCAACAGCGGCGCGGCGAGCGCCTGCGGCAGCCGCGTCGGGACCGGGCCTCCTGGCGGGAGCGGCGCCCACGCCATGCGCCCGGTCGGGGTGTCGCCGACCCCGGCGACAGACACGAGGTGGCGGTGCCGCAGGCCTGCGCACCGGAGCGCGCGGGCGGTGAACGTGGGATCGTCCGCGGTCGCGATCCATACGGCCAAGAAGGCGTTCGGGTCGTCTGCGGTCGTAGCGAGGCTCCACGACGCGCTGGGCGCGATCGGGCGCCCGACCACGAGGTTGGTGACGGCGGGGGCTGACCGAACACCTGCGCCCGAGGCGCTTGCGTCGGGGCGCCCGGGGCGCCCGTCGCTCACTGCGGGTTCAACGTGCGCACTTGCACCCAGGCGCGCACCGTGTCGTTGGCGAACGACTGCCCGCCGTGCTCCATGCGCAGGATGTAGCCGGCCCCCAGGTCGACCGCGCTCGAGAGGTCGTGCCAGACGAGGCCGCCGTGGACGATGCCGACGTCGCCGTTGTCCTGAATGCCCGTCGCGTCGTCGTAGCGGCTGTACCGGCCCGCGATCTCGAGGCCGCCATCGGGCAGGCCGATGGTGTACGACATCTGCCCGGTGAGCCCGAAGCGGCCGGTGCCCTCGAACACGTCGGGCAGATCCGCGGTCACGCCGGCGGTCGGGGCCAACCGGAACAACCCGCCCTCGGCCAACAGACAGAAGCCGCCGGCCCGAAGGAGCATGTCGGCCTCCCCTCCGACGGTGCGCGTCGCGATCTCCTGCTCGAACAGACCCGCGGCCGCGATCCCGAACGCGACGTCGCGGTCGGGGCTCCACGTGCGGTAGGTGTCGCCTTTCGCCCATTCGAGGCGGAGCACGCCCGCGAGGCCGTCGTCGCTGTCCCCGAAGAGGTCGCCGCCGCCGTTGAACGCGCCCGCGCGAATCCGCAGGCCCATCTCGAGCTGCTCGTCGACCATCACCCCGAGCTCACGCCCCGGAGACAAGTGTGTACCGGCGACGCCGCGCTCCTGGAAGGTGAGGGAGCGCGAGCTGATGAGCTCCTCGCGGAACAGGGGCACCCGGGCGTTGCCGGCGAACAGGCGGAACGAGCCCGACGCCATCGTCGGCGCCCACGCGACCCACGCGTCCTGGATGTCGATGCTCGGGGAAGGCGCGTTCTCGTCGAACCACGTGTCGTACGGGGCCGAGTTGCCGACCTCGACGCGCATCAGGACCTGATCCGTCTCGGCGTCGAGCGCCACGCGGGCACGCTGGATGGAGATCCCGGTCTCGGCCTCCGGATCGCCGTAGCCGCCGGGGTCGGCTTGTGGATCGACGTCCATGTCGTACGCGGTCGCCCACAGCTGGACCATGGCTGACGGGGTCAGGGTGGGACCGTCCGCCGCCGCCGAGGGCGCCGCCCACGCCGCGCCGATCACGACCACGACGCCGACGCGCGCGGCCCTGGATGGTTCCAACAACCTCGTGTTTGTGACGTAGCGAGCCATTCGGTCCTCGGTCGGAGTGCGGCGGGGCGGTACAATACCGCCGCCGCGCCTGTAGGGGAGCCCAATGGTGTCCGCGATTCGGATTCGTTCGTCGAGAGTGGCGCTCTGCACGGGGTTGGCGCTGACAGCGC
This sequence comes from uncultured Pseudomonadota bacterium, assembly GCA_903897935.1. Classification (GTDB taxonomy): domain Bacteria; phylum Myxococcota_A; class UBA796; order UBA796; genus CAIUDO01. The sequence goes on along the minus strand of CAIUDO010000148.1, from coordinate 15,831 downwards.
TCGGAGGTGGTTGTCGCGACGACGACGCGGGCTTCGCGCGCGCCGGGGTCATCGAGGGGCTCGACGGCACCATCGGCGGCGTGAAGGCCGTCGCGCGCCCCGGTGACTTCTTGCTCGAGAACGACAAGGTGCGCGTCGCGATCGTCGGCGCGCGGCCGAGCATGGGCCCGGGCCTGTACGGCGGCGGCATCGTAGACGCCGACCTGCAGCCCATCGATCCGTCGCGTCTGAAGGGCAACGGCAACGACCAGTTCGCCGAGCTGTTCCCAACCGTCAGCATGAACGTGGTGGTCCCCGAAGAAGGCGGCGTCTTCGTGCTCGCCGACGGGTCTGACGGCGGCGAGGCCATCGTGCGCGTCGAAGGGCCGACCGAGCCGTTCTTGACCCTCCTGGTCGCGCTGTGGGCCATCCTCGGCGCGCCGCACTTCGACCTGACGACCGACTACATCGCCGAGCCGGGCAAGCCTTGGATCAAGATCCGCAGCACCGCGGTCGTCGACTGGGACGGCGTCGGCGAGCGGCCGGTCGACGGCGAGACCGTGTCGAGCAGCGACGACACCCTGCCGATCATCGACTGGGCGATCGAGTCCGGCATGGTGATGGGCGACTTCTACCTGTCGGGCGGCAGCCTCGACGTGTTCGGTCCGGACATGGGCTTCGACGAGGATCTCGCGGTCTACGAGTCGATGCAGCGCGGCGAGAACACGTTCGTCGACCCGTTCAAGTTCGACTTCCTCGCGGGCGTCGGGGACGGCGTGTCGTACGGGATCGCCCCCGCGACCGGCGCGTCGTTCATCCCGTTGTTCACCGCGTCGCAGACGATCGTCGTCGGAGGCGGCGAAGCGGGCGCGACCGAAGGTGACCGGTTCCCGCCGAACAGCGCGTTCACCTACGAGCGCTACCTGTTCATCGGGCACGGCGACGTCGGATCGATCGTCGACGGGTGGGTGGAGGCGCGCGGCGTCGCGTACGGCGACGTGGGCGGGTTCGTCGTCGACGGCGCGAGCGGCGCCCCGGTCAGCGGCGCCGACGTGTTCGTGTACCGACCGGGCGCAGCGGCGCCGTGGTCCCAGTGGCGCACCGACGTCGCGCCGACGGACTCGCGGGCGGATGGCTCGTTCGGAGGCCGGCTCCCGGTCGGCCAGTGGGAGCTCGTCGTGCACCACGTGGGGCGGCCGGACAGCCAGCGCGTGCCGATCGCGGTGACCGAAGGCGAGCGGGTCGACGTGGTGCTCGGCGCCGAGCGCGGCGGCCTGTTGCGCTTCGAGATCCGCGACGAGGTGGGGCGCCTCGTGCCCGCCAAGCTCACGGTGTTCGCGTCCGACGGCGTGCCTGCCCGCAACTCCGTGCTCGGTGACGGCTTCATCGCCGGCAACCCCGAGGCGGTCGTGTTCCCGATGTACGGCGCGGGCGAGGTCGCGCTGCCGCCGGGCTCCTACTACGCGGTCGCGAGCCGCGGCACCGAGTACGAGATCGACGTCTCGGACCCGTTCGTGATCTCCGAGACGCGCTCGGCGGACCTGGACCTGCAGGTGGTGCGCTCGGTCGAGACCGATGGCTGGGTGTCGGCGGACCTCCACGTTCATTCGGCGCCGTCGCACGACAGCGGCGTCCAGCTCGCGGACCGCGTCGCGACGATGGTGTGCGAAGGCGTCGAGTTCTTCTCCAGCACCGACCACGACTTCGTCACCGACTTCGCCCCGGTCGTGCAGGATCTCGGCCTCGAAGAGTGGGTGCAGACCGCGGTTGGGACCGAGATCACGACGATCGAGCTCGGGCACTTCCTCGGGTTCCCGATCAAGCACGACTTCACCGCGGAGTCCGGCGGCGCGCTCGACTGGACGGACCTCCCGCCGAAGGACCTCGTCGATTGGATGCGCACGCAGGCCGACGGCAAGGACCCGTTCGTCTACGTCGGCCACCCGCGCGACGGCATCTTGGGGTACTTCGACCAGTACGGGTTCGATCCCTACCAGGGCTCCCCAGGCGACGACGAGCCCACCGTCGTCACGCCGCAGCTCGCGATCACGAACCCGCTCCTGCAGAAGGACGAGATGTCGTGGTCGTTCGACGGCCTCGAGCTGCTGAATGGCAAGCGGCTCGAGCTGCTCCGCACCCCGACCGCGTCCGAGATGGCGGCGTTCGCGGCGGGCGACGACGTGCCGATCTACCAGTTCGTCACGCGCACCATGGAGGAGCAGGCCGCGCTCGAATCGGGCGACGAGCGCCTGGGCTACGGCCTGAACGGCCAGATCGACGACTGGTTCGCGTTGCTCAACCTCGGCTTTCGGTACACCGCGATCGGAAACTCGGACACGCACGGCCTCACGAGCATCGAGGCGGGCTGCCCGCGCAACTACGTGCTCACCGACGTGGACGAGCCGTCGTTCCTCGACGATCAGGCGGTCGCGGACGCGGTCCGTGCCCATCGGGTAGTGGCGTCGTACGGGCCGTTCGTCCGGATGACCGTCGACGGCGCGCAGATCGGGTCGGACGTGGTGGCGAGCGGCGGCTCGGTCACGGTGGATCTCGACGTGCAGGCGCCCACGTGGATGCAGGTCGACCGCGTCGAACTCTACGCGAACGGCACGCTGGTGCGTGAGTGGACGTTCGATCCGGTCCCAGACGTCGCGGTGTTCTCGGTCAGCGAGCAGGTCCCCGTGACCGAAGACACCTGGTTCGTCGCGATCGTGATGGGACCCGGCGATCTAGCGCCGCTGTTCACCCCGGTCGAGATCCCGTACATCGACCTCGAGATCATCGTCACCGAGGCGTTGAGCGGCGTCGAAGCGGTCGGGAGCTTCCTGGATCCCGCGGTGCCGATCCCGCGCGAATACCCGGTGCTTCCGTTCGCGATCACGAACCCGATCTGGGTCGACACCGACGGCGACGGCTTCGACGCGCCGGGTCGCCCGTCCTGGTTCGTCGCCCCGGTCGAGCCGAAGGCCGACGAACCCTAGACCTTGAACAAGCGGTCAGCAGTCAGCGGTCAGCGGTCAGCCGGTCAAAGCCATGCGCCATTATCGAGCTGGAAGCTGATGGTTGATGGCTGATGGCTCGGCCCTGCGCTTGTTTTGGGCCTGGATCCAACGCCGATCCCTTAGCGTCAGCGCTTCGGCGTGGGCCGAATCGCCGACGGCCACCAGCTGACGCGGGCTTGGGTGAGCGGCGTTGAACCTGGATCGGCAAGCAACGAGCGACCGCGCGCTGGAGGCTGGTCACAGCCTGCTCGCCACGGTCGCGTACGAGGTCAGGGACGCAGATCAGTCCTCGACGAGCAGCGCGTCGAGGAGGGCGTCGCCGTCGTCGAGGGCGGGCGGCGCTTCGGGGGCGGCGGCCTCGGGCTCGGCGGCAGGAGACGGGGCGTCGCCGCGCTTGGGCTTACGGCGGCGGCGCTTCTTCGCGTCGCCTGCGTCGGCGGTGGCCTCGGGCTCAGGAGCGGGCGCGGGCGCGGGCGCGGGCGCGGCGGCCGGCGGATCCTCGAAGACCAGCATGTCGTCGAACGACGTGCCGCCGCCGACCTCCAACAGCGCGTCGAGATCGTCGAGGTCGGCTGGCGCGGCGGCCGGCCCGTCCTCGGCGACGAGCAGCAGGCTCTCCTCGTCCTCGGCGAGGGCGGCGGCCGCGATCCACGCGCGCGCCTCCTCGACGTCGCGGGTGCGCGTCGGGTCGCCGAACAAGAAGCCAGCGAGGACCGAGTTGTCCGGCATGGCAGTGGCGGCGGCGGCCAGCGCGTGCAGGTACTGCTCGACGATCGCCTTGTTGAGGCCCTCGGCGGTGCGGGTGAGCGTGAACTGCGCGCCCTCCTTGCGGATCGGCGTGCCGTCCTTGTGGAGGAGCTGGCCGGCCGCGAGCAGGACCGAGATCTGGTCCTGGATGAGCTGGCGGGGCATGTCGGGCAGGGTCCGACGGAGCCGCTTGAGCAGCTCGTCGACCGCGGTCACGCCGTCAATCCGCCGGCGCTTACGCTTACGCTCGTCGACCAGGGCGACGAGGGCCTCGAGCAGGCCCATGCGGACCGGCGCGGACACCGGGCCGAGGCCTGCTGCCTTGAGCGCTGCGACGATCCCTTCGGTGCCCGCGGGCAGGTAGGTGTCGACCCACGCGCCGGTCGGCGCGGGGGCGGGCGCTTCGGCCGGGGCGGCCGCGCGCGGCTCGGCGGTCCGGGCCTCGCCGCGGTTCTCGGGCAAATCGACTCGGTAGCCCCCCGACTTCTGGTCGCGGAACACCCGCACCACGCCGGCCTCCTGGGCGGCCTCGAGGAAGCGGGCGAAGCTGCCGAACCCGAGGTCGGACTCGGAGAAGTCCGGGTACTTGCGCAGGATCGACGTCTTGACGACGCTCGCGAGGGCGGGCTCGGGGTTCTCACGCTGCATGCCCGCGAGCGCTTCGAGCAGGATGGTGAACCGCTGCGGCGCGCCGCTCGGAGCGCGCACCTCGGGCGCGGGCCTCCGGACGAGGCTGTCGTAGAAGATGAACTCGTCGCACGCCTGGATGAGCAGTCGCGAGGTCGATCCGCGAGTGCCGACGCCGATCACGCGCTTGTCGAGCTCCCGCATCTTGAGGACCGCGGGGGTGAAGTCGCTGTCACCGCTGACGAGCACGAACGTGTCGATGTACGGCTTGGTGTAGGCGAGCTCCAACGCGTCGACGACCATCGCGATGTCGGCGCGGTTCTTGTCTTGCATGCCGTGTGAGGTGAGCTCCATCATCGTGACGTTGGCGGCGAGCAACGACTGCTTGAAGCGCGCGAACCGGCCCCAGTCGCCGTAGCTCTTGGCGACCAGGATGCGCCCCTTGTCCTTCACTCGGTTCATGAGGACTTCGACGTCAAAGCGCCCAAGACCTTCCTTTTCGGTGCCCGCGGCGATGTTCTCGAAGTCAATGAGAACGGCGAGCCGGGTTTCTTCCACTGTGTGCTCCGGTTTTCCCGCGCGTTGCGCGCGGCTCCTTGTTGCGGTCACGTTCCTGCGTGGACCATCCAACGGTTCGCAAGCTTGGACGCTTGGGCGAAAAGGTAGGTTGGGGGCGGAGGGGTCTCGTGACCGGGGTGACCCGTTCATCGGGTCGGCGGCCCGTAACCCGATCCCGCCGCCCGTTCCATGAGCGCGTGGAGGCGCCGCCGGGTACGGTCGCGCCGGAGGGTTCATGGGCTTCGACAGGTTCCACGGCACGGCGACCTACATCGCCGATCCCGATCTCTTGTCCTCGGTCAACGCGGCGATCGCGCTCGGGCGCCCGCTGCTGGTGAAGGGGGAGCCCGGCACCGGCAAGACCCGGTTGGCCCACGCCGTGGCGCAGGCCCTCGGCTATCCGCTGCTCGGGTGGCACGTAAAGTCCACGACCAAGGCGCAAGAAGGCCTGTACACGTACGACGTCGTGCAGCGCCTCAACGACAGCCGGTTCGGCGACCACGACGTCTCGGACATCCGCCGGTACATCAAGCTCGGCGTGCTGGGCCGCGCGTTCACCGCGAAAGAGCCCACGGTGGTGCTGATCGACGAGATCGACAAGGCGGACGTCGAGTTCCCCAACGACCTGCTCCGCGAGCTCGACGAGATGGCGTTCTCGATCCACGAGCTCGACGAGACGGTCACCGCGCGGCACCGCCCGGTGACGATCATCACGTCGAACGCGGAGAAGGAGCTCCCCGATGCCTTCTTGCGGCGGTGCATCTTTCACTACATCGCGTTCCCGGACCGTGAGCGCATGACCGAGATCGTGCGTGTGCACCTGCCGGCCGTCGACCAGGTCCTGCTCGACGCGGCCATGGACCGGTTCTTCGCGATCCGGAAGGTCGGAGGCATTCGAAAGGCGCCTTCGACCTCTGAGCTCGTGGATTGGCTCACCGTGCTCGTGAAGGCCGGTCTCGACCCGGAGCGGGTCCGTCGCGAAGACCCGTTCCTCGGGCTCTTGCTCAAGCAGGAGCAGGATCAAGCCGCGCTGGGCACCCAGCGCCGGAGGGGCTGAGGTGTTCACCGACCTGCTGTTCGCGTTGCGCGCGCGCGGCTTGCCGATCGGGGCCGGGGAGTGGCTGGTGTTCCTCGACGGGCTCCAGCGCGGCCTCGCGAGCGACGTCGACGCGCTGTATCGGTTCGGTCGCTCCGTCCTTTGCCGGAGCGAGGCGGATTATGATGCCTTCGACCTCGCGTTTACCGACACCTTCGGCGGGGCCGCGGTGTCGCCCGAGGTCGCCGCAGCGCTCGCCGCCTGGCTCGAGGCCGCCGCGGCGTTCAACCCGGACGCACCGCCGCCTCCGGAGCTCGACCCCGAGAAGCTTTGGGAGGAGTTCCTCAAACGCCTCGCGGAGCAGAAGGGGCGGCACAGCGGAGGGAACCACTGGATCGGCACCGGTGGGACGAGCCCGTTCGGCCATTCGGGCCGAAACCCGAACGGGATGCGGGTCGGCGGCGCGCCCCGCGGCGGAGGCGGTCGGGGCGGAGCGGTCCAGCTGGCCGAGGAGCGGCGATGGGCCAATTACCGCGACGACCGGGTGCTCGACGTCCGCGATCTCGAGGTCGCGCTCCGCATGCTCCGGGCCTTTCGCCGCGACGGGCCCGTCGAGCTCGACCTCGACGAGACGATCCGCAAGACGTGCGAGAACGCAGGCGACGTCGAGCTGATCGAGCGCCCGGCGCGAAAGAACCAAGTGCACCTCGTCCTCATGATGGACGCTGGCGGTTCGATGGCGCCACACGCCGAGAAGGTCGAGCGATTGTTCTCGGCGGCGTCGCGGATGCGGGTGTTCAAGAGCTTCAAGGCGTACTACTTCCACAACTGCGTGTACGACCGCATCTACACCGACATGGAGCAGCTCCGGCGCGTCTCGACGGCGCAGGTCATCGACGGGCTCGGCCCGCGCCATCGGGTGTTCATGGTGGGCGACGCGTCGATGGCCCCGTACGAGCTGTTCCAAAGCTACGGTTGGCTCGGCAGGGAAGGGGTTCCGGGCGTCGACTGGCTGCGCCGGATCGCGCGCCGCTCGCCGGGTTCGGCGTGGCTCAACCCGGACCCGGAGCAGTACTGGCAGCACCCGACCGTGGCCGCGATCGGCCGGATCTTCCCGATGTTCCCGCTCACGGTGGCGGGCCTTCGCTCGGCCGTTCGTGCGGTTCGGGTGCCTCGGGCGCGGCCTCATGTCGCGTGACGGCATTGCGGGCAGCGAAGGCTGGCGGTAGGACAGCGCGGCTGTTGGGGTGTCGACTAATCGGCAAGTCACCGGACTTTGACTCCGGCGTTGCAGGTTCGAGTCCTGCCACCCCAACCTACCTTTCCACGAAATCAGAGAGCGCACATGTACGGCGAACTCGTCATCTTCAGCGGCAACGCGAACCCTGAGTTGGCGCGGAAGGTGTGCGAGCGGCTGGGTGTGCCGCTCGGTCGCGCGAAGGTCGGGCGATTCTCGGACGGCGAGGTGCGGGTCGAGATCCAGCAGAACATCCGTGGCCGCGATGTCTTCCTGATCCAGCCGACGTGCGCCCCGGCGAACGACCACTTGATGGAGCTGTTGGTGATGGCCGAGGCGTGCAAGCGCTCGTCGGCCGGGCGGGTCACCGCGGTGATGCCGTACTTCGGGTACGCGCGCCAGGACCGCAAGGTCGCGCCGCGCGCGCCGATCACCGCGAAGCTCGTGGCCACGCTGCTCGAGGCGGCGGGCATCGAGCGCGTGCTCACGATGGATCTCCACGCCGGGCAGATCCAGGGCTTCTTCAGCATCCCTGTCGACAACCTTTACGCGCAGCCCACATTGTTCCGGCATATTCGCGATGAGCTGCTCACTCCGGACACCGCGATCATCTCGCCCGACGCAGGCGGAGTCGAGCGCGCACGGTCGTACGCGTGGCGGCTGGGCGCAGGCCTCGCGATCCTGGACAAGCGGCGCAGCGGGCCGAACGAAGCCGAGGTCATGCACATCGTGGGCGACGTCTCGGGGCGTCGGACCATCCTGGTCGACGACATGATCGACACCGCGGGGACCCTCGTGAAGGGCGCCGGCGCGCTTCGAAAGCATGGAGCGACCGATATCTTCGGCGTGGCTACCCACGCGGTGTTGTCCGGGCCGGCGATCTCGAACATCGACGGGTCGGTGTTCGAGTCCGTGTTCGTCACCGACACGATCCCGCTGTCTGCCGCTGCTCGTGCGTGCGCGCGGGTGCGTGTGCTCACGGTCGCGCCGCTGTTCGCCGAGGCGATCCGGTCGATCCACTTCAACGACTCGATCAGCCGGTTGTTCTTGGACAGCGACGACAACGAGTGAGCGGCGCGGGCGGCGGCGGCGGCCTTGGAGCCCGCCAGCGGGACGAACCGCGCGAAGTTGTGCGGTCGGCGGCGCGGGCCCTTGCTCCGGTGGCCTTCCGGCATTAGTCGGCCCGGCCGCTCGGACCCTGTCCGGCGTCCTTGTTTCTGTCGCGGCCGTCCTGGCCCTCGTTCGCGGGGGCCCTTGGACCAGGGGAATGGCCACGGCGGGCCGTCGTGTCCGCTCCGGTTCCCCAAATGGATCGCTTTCGGGGAAAGCGGTGTTTCAAACCGCGGACCTTCAGCCCGACTCTGGAGAAGAAGATGGAGAACTCAATCGCCGCGACCGTGCGGTCGGACGACGCGCGCGGCAAGGGCGCGGCCCGTAAGCTGCGTGCGTCCGGAAAGATCCCGGCCACGCTGTATGGAGCGGCCGCCCCGATGTCGGTAGAGGTCGACCCGCGCGCGCTGGACGACATCTTCCGCGTGTCCCGGAACCACAACACGATCGTCCAGGTCAACGTGAACGGGCAAGACGTGCCGTGCCTCGTCAAGGAGGCCCAGCGCCACCCGCTCTCGCGCGAGATCCTGCACGTCGACCTGTACGCGGTGCCCGAAGATCGGGACATCGAGGTCCGGGTCCCGGTCGAGGCGGTCGGGAAGTCGAAGGGCGCCGGGGTCGGTGGCAAGGTGCGCATCATTCGTCGCGAAGTGCGGGTCGTCTGCCACTACCGGCGCATCCCCACCACGGTCCAGGTCGACGTGTCGTCGCTCGACATCGGCGAGCAGATTCGGGTGAGCGCGGTGCCGATGCCCGAGGGCCTCCGCATCGCGTACGAGACGGACTTCGCGGTGCTCAGCATCGTCGGCAAGAGCAAGCGCGGCGAGAAGTGAGCCTTGGTCCTCGTTCTTGGTCTCGGTAACCCTGGAGCGCGCTACGAGCGGACCCGGCACAACGCCGGGTTCTTGGTCGTGGACCGCCTCGCGGAGCGGGTCGGGGCCGACGTCACGAGGAAGCAGCACGGCGCGCTCGTCGGCTCGGCTGAGGTCGATGGCGCGCGCCTCGTGCTCGCCAAGCCGCAGTCGTACATGAACCTGTCCGGGCAACCGGCCGCGTCGTTGCGTGGCTTCCTGAAGCTCGCGACCACGGACGTGGTCGTCGTGCACGACGAGGTGGACCTCCCGTTCGGATCCGTGCGGCTCAAGCGTGGCGGCGGCCACGGCGGCCACAACGGCCTCCGCGACCTGTCGGAGAAGCTTGGTCCCGAGTACGCGCGTGTCCGTGTGGGCGTGTCGCGTCCGCCGCCGGGCCGCGACGCCGCGGAGCACGTGCTCGCGAACTGGACCGCCGATGAGCAGGTCCTTCTTGATGAAATCCTCGACCGAGCCGCTGACGCGGTGGTGTCGGTGGTTCGGGTCGGCCTCGACGAGGCCATGAATTCTGTCAACCAGCGGTCGGGTGCGCCCGGCCTCCCCAGCGGGTCCGCCCGCTGAACGTCGCCGGGTCGCCCGGCTGGGAGAGCGTTTGGAAAACTTGATCTACTCGGTGCCCGCCGCCGGCGTGGTGGGCTTGGCGTTCGCCGCCTACAAGGCGCGTTGGGTGTCCGCGCAGCCCGCGGGCGACGCGACCATGCAGGAGATCGCGTCGCGCATCCAGGACGGCGCGATGGCGTTCCTGGGCCGTGAGTACAAGGTGCTCTCGGTGTTCGTCGTCATCGTCGCCATCCTGCTCGCGGGCCTCTCGGTCGCTAGCGGGGAGCACCAGAGCCCGCTCATCTCCCTCGCGTTCGTGATTGGCGCGTTCGCGTCGGGGCTCGCCGGCTACTTCGGTATGCGCGTCGCCACGAACGCGAACGTTCGGACCACCGCCGCGGCGGTGAAGGGCCTCGGGCCGGCGCTCGACGTCGCGTTCGCCGGCGGGTCCGTCATGGGCATGACGGTCGTTGGCCTCGCGCTCCTGGGCCTCGGCTCGTTGTACATCGTCTTCTCGATGTTCGTGTTCGGCGACGACATGCTGACGCTGCTCAACACGATCACCGGCTTCTCGATGGGCGCGTCCTCGATCGCGTTGTTCGCGCGTGTCGGCGGCGGCATCTACACCAAGGCGGCCGACGTCGGCGCCGACCTCGTCGGCAAGGTCGAGGCGGGTCTGCCGGAAGACGATCCGCGCAACCCCGCGGTCATCGCCGACAACGTCGGTGACAACGTCGGCGACGTCGCGGGCATGGGCGCCGACCTGTTCGAGTCGTACGTCGGCGCGATCGTGGGCGCCATGGTGCTCGGCCTGGCGTTCGACCCGGGCAACGGCGAAGTCGGCCCGATCATCCTGCCGATGATCGTCGCGGGCGCCGGTATCATCGCCTCGGTCATCGGCACGTTCGCGGTCCGCACGAAGGAAGGCGGCAACCCGCAGGTCGCGCTCGACATGGGCTCGTTCGGCGCCGCCGCGGTCATGATCCCGGTCACCTATGGCCTCGCCAAGGTGCTTTGGCCGGTGGCGGGCGCGAACGGTGGTAGCGGCTTGATCGAGTGGCACCACGTCGGCACCGCCACGGTCGTCGGGCTCATCACGGGCGTCGGCGTCGGCATGATCACGTCGTACTACTGCTCGATCGGCAAGGGCCCCGTGAACTCCATCGTCGAGCAGTCGAAGACCGGCTTCGCGACCAACATCATCGCCGGCCTCGGCGTGGGCATGCAGTCCACCGCGGTGCCGATCCTGATGATCGCGGTCGGCGTCATCGTCGCGAACCTCGTCGCCGGGTTGTACGGCGTCGCGATCGCCGCGCTCGGCATGCTGTCGACGACGGGCATCCAGCTCGCGGTCGACGCGTACGGCCCGATCGCCGACAACGCGGGTGGCATCGCCGAGATGTCCCACCAGAAGGAGGAGGTGCGGGAGCGCACCGACAAGCTCGACGCCGTCGGCAACACCACGGCCGCGATCGGCAAGGGCTTCGCGATCGCCTCGGCCGCGATGACCGCGCTCGCGTTGTTCGCCGCGTTCGCTCAGCAGTCGAAGATCACCGGCATCGACGTGGCCAAGCCCATGGTCATGGCCGGGCTGTTCGTCGGTGGCATGCTGCCCTACCTGTTCTCGTCGATGGCCATGAAGGCGGTCGGTGAGGCCGCGATGGACATGATTCAGGAAGTTCGTCGCCAGTTCCGCGAGATCCCGGGCTTGCTCGAGGGCACCGCCCGTCCGGACACCGCCCGGTGCGTCGACATCTCGACTTCGGCCGCGCTCAAGCGAATGGTGGTCCCAGGCACGATGGCGGTCGTCGTTCCGGTCATCGTCGGCGTGGGCTTCGGCGCCGAGGCGCTCGGCGGCACCTTGGCCGGCACCACGATCAGCGGCGTCTTGTTGGCCATCTTCATGTCGAACGCCGGCGGCGCGTGGGACAACGCCAAGAAGTCGTTCGAAGGCGGCGGCTTCACGATGCGTGACGGCAGCGTGCACAAGAAGGGCTCGGACACGCACAAGGCGGCGGTGGTCGGCGACACGGTCGGCGATCCCTTCAAGGACACCGCGGGCCCGTCGCTCAACATCCTCGTCAAGCTGATGAGCGTCGTGGCGCTCGTCATGGCGCCGATGCTCGGCAACATGAACCCGGTCGGCCTGTTCGGGTCCATTCTGGGCCTCTGATCGGCGCGCGGCGCTGACGGCGCCCCGCCCCAAGCTTCACCCTCTCGAGGTCGCGCCGCGACCTCACCAGCACACGGCGGGCGCGACCCGCCGGTCGCCGCGAGGCGATTCCAGGAGTCACACGTGCAGATCAACGAATACGAGACGATGGTGGTCATCCGCCCCGACCTCGACGACCCGGTCACCTACGCCATGGTCGAGCGGTTCGAAGGCATCATCACCGGCAACGGCGGCCACATCCTCGTGCGTGACGATTGGGGCAAGCGCAAGCTCGCCTACCTCATCGACAAGCACCAGCGCGGTCACTACGTGCTGCTGTCGCACCTCGCGCCAGCCACGCTGGTCTCCGAGCTCGAGCGCAACATCCGCAACGACGACAGCGTCATCCGGTTCATGACCGTGAAGATGGCGGACGACGTCGATGTCGCCACGCGCATCGAGCAGGCCGCGCTCGAGCGTGAGCGCCGCGCCGAGGCGGCCCGCGCCCGCGCCGAGGCCGAAGAGCAGGACGATGAAGAGGATATGGACTACGACAGCTAGGTCGTCGTCCCGTCCGCCGGTCGTCGCCGCGGTGGGCCACCAGGCCTGCGCGGCGCGCCGGGAGCGCCTTCCCACAGTCGAGATTGCCGGCGTCGTCCCTCCCCGGATGTGCCGGAGAGCCCTTTCGGAGTTCCTATGCGCGTCATCCTGAAGAAGGAAGTTCACAACCTCGGCGAAGCCGGTGAGATCGTCAAGGTCGCGCCCGGCTACGGTCGGAACCACCTCATCCCCAACGGCCTGGCGGTCGCCGCGTCCGAGGGCTCCGTTCGCGAAGCGGAGCACCAGAAGCGGGTCGCCGACGCGATCAAGCGTCGCCAGCTCTCTGAAGCGAAGGCGCTCGCTGAGCGGCTCGGCGCCACGTCGGTCTCGATCCGTCGTGAAGCCGGCGCGGACAACAAGCTCTTCGGCTCGGTCACCAACCGGGACATCGCCGAGGCGCTCGCGGCCGAGTCGATCGAAGTGGATCGTAAGCGGATCGATCTCGCGGATCCGATCCGCGAGATCGGCCTGTTCAACGTCAATGTTCGCCTGCACCGCGACGTCTCCGCCATGGTGCGTGTCTTCGTCACTCGCGCTTGACGCGTGGCGGAGCGTTCATGGCCTGAGAGCGTTGATTCCGAGCGAGCGTTGCTCGGCGGGCTCATGCTCCATCCGCAGCGGCTGGCCGAGGTTCGGCCGGTCCTGAAAGCGGATGAGTTCTACCGTCCGGATCACGCGCAACTGTACGCGTTGCTGAACCGGATGGACGAAGCGAACGAGCCTATCGACACGATCACCGTGACGGAGCGCATCCAGCGCGAGGGCCTCGCCGATCGGTACGGCGGCGTCGCCTACGTGGTGGAGCTGCCCGACCACGCCATGGGCGCCTCGAACGTCTTGTACTACGCGCGGGTGGTCCGCGAGAAGGCTCTGCTGCGCGGCCTCGTGTCGGTGGGTCGCACGCTGGCCGACAACGCGATGGGCCAGCCCGAGGACGTCGGACAGCTGCTGGAGCGCGCGTCGCGCGAGCTGAGCCAGCTCAGCGCGTCGCGCGACGTGCAGGACTGGGAGCAGGTCAGCCTGATCGTCGACCACACCTTGAGCAAGCTCGAGGCGATGGCGGCCAGCGCGGGCTCGGTGACGGGTTTGACCACCGGTTTCGCCGACCTCGACGACAAGCTGGCCGGGCTGCAACCTTCGGATCTGATCATCCTGGCGGCACGGCCGGCGATGGGCAAGACGGCGCTCGCTCTGAACATCGCTCAGAACGCGGCGATCGCCGGGTCTGCACGCGTCGCGGTGTTCTCGCTGGAGATGAGCCGCGTGCAGCTCGTCACCCGCATGATGTCGTGCGAGGCCCGGGTCGACGCTGGCCGGCTGCGGTCGGGCACCCTCGAGCAACCTGACTGGGACGCGTTGCTCGAGGCGTCAGACGTGATCCGGCGGGCCCGCATCCACATCCTCGATACCCCTGGGTTGTCGATCAGCGAGGTCCGAGCGGCGTGTCGGCGGCTCGCGAGCGAGCACGGCAAGCTGGGCCTCGTGGTCATCGACTACCTGCAGCTGATGCAAGGAGATGACCCGCGGGCGCCGCGCGAGCAGCAGATCAGCGCGATCTCCCGCGGGCTCAAGGGGCTGGCGAAGGAGCTCGACGCGCCGGTCATCGCGCTCTCTCAGCTGAATCGCGCCGTGGAAGCGCGTCAGAACAAGCGCCCGCTGGTGTCGGATCTGCGCGAGTCCGGCGCCATCGAGCAGGACGCCGACATCATCATGTTCATCTACCGAGACGAGTACTACAACCCGGACTCTCCGGACAAGGGCCTCGCCGAGGTGATCATCGCCAAGCAGCGCAACGGGCCTACGGGCACGGTCAAGCTCGTGTTCGAGGGCCGGCACACGCGGTTCGACAACCACGTCGCGGATGACTTGGGCCTCTGACGCCGCGCCGCGCCCTGGTGGTGCGTCGGCTTCAGCGGGGGGGGCGCCTCGTCAATGCGGCCGGATGTCAGGGCTTCGTGGCCGAGTTGACATGGCCCCTTGACCGGCGGGCGCCGCTCCGGTAGCTAAGGGCTCCCTTGGCGGGCGGTGTTGCCCGTCGGGTCGTTTCTTTCGGTTGTCGCGGCGAGAGCGCGCCGTAATCATGCTGCTTCGAGCCACGCTCTCAGCAGCGGCGCAGAATCTTCCAGGAGTAGCGGATACCATGGACAAGGCGGCACTGCTGGCTGACTTCCGCAGCCGGGTCGAGGAGTTCGAGCGTTATCGGGCCTTCATCGAGAAGGCCCAAGGCCAGGCCAGCAAGTTCTCCTCCGCGGTCGTTGAGAAGGTCATCCAGGACAACACGGCCAAGTCTTTGGCCGTGGTCGAGGCCATCATCCCGCTCATCGGAGACATCGAGTCGATCGTCGCCGATCTGGTCGCTTCCCGTGACCGCGTGGTGAACGGCCGGCAGACGTCGCAGTTCGCGCTTGAAGAGCTCGAGCTTCGGCTTGCGATCGGCGAGCTCTCTGACGACGAGTTTGGTGGGCTTGCGGCGGATCACCAGGCGGTGCTCGGCTCGATCGATCAGCGGGTCGCCGAGATCGACGAGCAGTCCCGGACGTTCACCGAAGTGCTCGATCGTTGGACCGCGCTCGGAACTCGGGCCGGGGTGCTTCGCGCGGCGCCTGTCGCCGAGCCGGTCGTCGAAGAGGCCGAGGTCGACGACGACCTCGAGGAGCCCGAGGTCGACGACGATGACGCCGACGACGACCAGGTCGATGTCGACGAAGACGTCCCGGCGGCGGCGGGGCGGCTGGCGGGCGAGGGCGTACACGCCGAGCTGGTCCACATCGCCGATGACCTGTCGTCCGTCTTCTCCGAAGACGACCAGGGCGAAGACGATGACGAGGAGCCGGTGTCGGCGTCCGAGGAGCCGAGCCACGAGGCCGACGAGTCCGAAGAGGACGATGGCAGCGGGCCGATGGTGAGCGAGGGCGGCGACGTCGACATCTTCGGCGATGACGACGTGGCGCAGCCGGGCCAGGCGTCGCAGGAGGAGAACCGGCGCGCGGTCCTGTTGTACCAAGAGGGCACCGCCGAAGAGCAGATCTACCCGTTCTCGGGCGACGTGATGACGCTCGGGCGCGGCCGCGACAACGACATCCAGGTCAAGAACGACTCGAAGGTGTCGCGCTACCACTGCAAGCTGTACCGCCGCGGCCCGAACTTCTACATCGAAGACAACAAGTCCGCGAACGGCAGCCTCGTCAACGGCGAGCTGATCACCGAGCGCCGGCTGTTCGGTGGCGAAGAGATCATCATCGGCGAGACCTTCTTCCGCTTCCGGATCATGGATTGACCTGCGCGCTCGTCGGTGCCCCCACGCCCCGTGTTGCTGGCGCGGACGGGGCGCCGATGACGGGCCACCCGACCCTCGAGGAGCCGCTCGGTGG